>JAEHCY010000029.1 GCA_016880695.1 Chromatiaceae bacterium
AGCCCAACCAGAACATTCGTCGAACCTCCTTACGCTGAACGCTGGGTGTGATGACGCCCTTCACCAATCGCGGCGATTTCTCATCGGGTGAGACGGCCGATAAGCCGCTGGCTCCGACAATTTGCGGCTGATCGAGTGTTGTCGTCTTCTGAATTCATAACCCCAAAACGGGGTAGACGTAAGCCGGTGGCGGTCCTGCCGTCGGATAACTCCCTAGATAACTTCTTATTTTTCACGACTTTCACGACCGCCCCGTCTAGGGTCCGTGGAGGTGCGAGCCGCTTGGGTCCAAACCTAGTCCATGCATCTCGGTCCGTCAATACTTAACATTGTATTTCTGAGATCTTCCTCACAAATTTTCTGATGCGACAATAAAAAATATTGGGGAAAGTGGCGCCGGCCAAGCGTACCTGGGTTCCTAAGCTCAGCGATTCCCCCCTTTGGGTCAACCTAGATAGAGCAGTTCGATCTTTCCTCGGGTGAGGTAACCCGCTGAAATATATCCGCAAGGAGGCACTTATGAACAAACCGAACCCTCACCGGGCGGGTGAGACCGAATCCACCGCCTTGGTACCCTTCGCCGGCCCGGTGCCCGTGGATACCTTTGGGGGCAGAGTCCACGTCGAGTGGGACCCACAAGCCGCCGTCACGCCTCTGGGGCAATTGCCATTCTTCACCGAGTTTCTCCAGGTGGGCGGGCTCTTCGATCCGTTGGTCGAGAGCTGTCCGCTGTTTCTCACCAGCCCCAATGCGCCGAACAAGCGGGATGTGTTGGGCACCGCGGTGCTGGCGATTCTCTCGGGCCATCAGCGCTACTCCCACATCAGCGCCTTGCGGGGTGACACCATCAATCCCCCGTTGTTGGGGATGAGTAAGGTCGTGAGCGAGGATTCGGTGCGGAGCAATTTTGGCAAGATGGACGAAATCCAAGGCGTCACCTGGCTCCAGGATCATCTCGGCTATTGTGTGAGGCCCTTGCTGAGCGAGCCGTGGATTCTGGATGGCGACGTCACGGTCAAACCGCTCTATGGCCACCAGGAGGGGGCGGTCAAGGGGTATAACCCGCACAAACCGGGCCGGCCCTCGCACACCTACCATACCTATTTCATCGCCAACCTGCGCTTGGTGTTGGAGGTGGAGGTGAACGCCGGTAATCAAACGGCGTCCAAGTACAGCTCGCCCGGGCTGTGGGAGTTGCTCGGGCGCCTGCCGCGGGCGCACTGGCCGGTGGCGATTCGCGGTGACCGCGACTGGGGCACGCAAGCGAACATGGCCCGCGCCGAGCAGGAAGGCCTCCCGTATCTGTTCAAGCTGCGGATGACCAAAGGGGTCAAGAAGATCGTCGAACGCCTGATGCGCGGCGCCGACTGGGCCGAGGCCGGCCAGGGCTGGCAGGGGTCCGAAACCCGGCTGCGCCTGACGGGCTGGAGTCGCACACGCCGCACCATCGTGTTGCGCCGCCAGGTCAAAGCCGATCTGGCCATCGTCGATGAGAGCAACCCCGAACAATTGCGTCTGAGCTTTGCCGAGCTCACCGATGACACCGTTGTCTACGAATACGCCGTCTTGGTGACCTCGCTGCCGGGCGAAATCCTCACCGTCGCCCAGCTCTACCGGGACCGCGCCGACGCCGAGAATCCCTTTGACGAACTCAAGAACCATTGGGCATGGGGTGGCTTTACCACCCAGGACCTCAAGCGCTGCCGCTTCATGGCGCGTCTCACCGCGCTGACCTACAACTGGTGGAGCCTGTTCGTTCGCCTGGCCGATCCCCGTCAGCATACCGAGGCCATCACCAGCCGCCCCCTCCTCCTGCATGCCCCCGCCCGCCTGACCCGGCATAGCGGACAGACCCGCATCACCATTAGCCACCCGCACGCCGAAGCGGCCTGGGTGGAGAGCGCCTGCCGCGAGATCGCGGCCTTCTTCAAGACCCTGCGCCAAACTGCGGAGCAGTTGACGCCGCTGCAACGCTGGTACCGCGTGCTCTCGCGGGCCCTGGTGAAGTACCTCAACGGCCGGGAATTGCACCCGCCGCCGGGATTACCGGCTCCGGCATAGCCGGGATTTCGCCGCCGCGGGTGCCAGGACGCGGGCTGGCAACGGCCCGTGACGGGCTTGTACTGCTCTTTTTAGGTTGATGGACCGCCAACACCCCTACCGCCAGATGCTCGATGTGCTCTCGGGCAACCGCGTCCTGTTGCTGGAGAAGGCGGACAAGCTGGATGCCCGGGACGTGGAGGCGAGCCTGTGCGTCATGTTGCTGATGCTGCAGGCGG
>JAEHCY010000209.1 GCA_016880695.1 Chromatiaceae bacterium
AGCCGTAACGGTCAATCATGGCACGGGCATTATAGATATGCTCGTTGTCTAATGGCTGTCCTAGTGCCGACATGGATGCAATCGGAACGACAAGAGACGTTTCCCCGAGTACGAATCCAGGTTGAGTGTTGCATGGCTGATCGATCTCGCACGCCGCAATGAGAGTGTCTTGGCGCCGCTGCTCCTAACGCGGGGCGGCCACCACCTCGACCACGCCGGTTCCGGTCCAACCCCGCAGATGGGGCCGATACATGTCCTCCACGCTGGCCGCCGGGTGGGTAAAGCGGCCCGGAGAGACAGCGCGGACCCGGTAGGCGAGCTGGAATTCGACATCGTCCTCGGCACTTCGCTCCAGGGCGGCGACGAAGCGGTCGGCGCGGGCCTCCTGGTGCCCGGCGGTCTCGACCAGGCCGATCCAAGGGATGTTGGCAACGTCGCCCGCGCGGATCAGATTGGGATTGTCGATCTCGAAACCGGCGGGCAAGGGGTCGTCCAGGATCAGGCGGGCGGCACGCTTGGCCTCGGCGCGCACGCTGATCACCACCACCAGGCGCTCGCCCTGAGCCACCCGATCGGGCTGAACACGGCGACCCTCAAGGTCGTAGTAGGCACGCTCGATGCGATAACCCGCCCCACCGGCGGGCGGCGGGATGAGCGGTACCCCGGTGACCGTCACCAGAGCATCGATGGGCCGCGGCCCCCGGTTGCTCAGCACCGCAATCCCCCCTGCCAGCTCCGCCGCGCCGAAGCGGCGGTAGAACGGACCCTCCAGCGGGGTGCCATCCAGCGCCAGCTCCGGGCGCCCCGCGCCCTGCATCAGGGCCTGGGCGGCAAGCAGGAGCCAGACGTTCTCCTGGGTGCTGGTGACCCCGCCCGCCGCCGCCTCGAGGCGTGCGGCCAGGGCCTGGACATCCACCGCCTGGGTGCGGCTTTCCACCGCCAGGGCCAGAACGGCCGCGGCGTCGCGCAGCGCCGAGCCATAGTCGCCGCGCCAGGCGTCGCGGCGCTCCTCGCCGCGCCCGAGGTGAGCGACGGCGGCGCGGAAGGCCGTATCGGCACGGGGTCGATCGCCGTAGAGGGCCAATGCCGCCCCTATCTGGGCCTTGGCCAGGGGAGTGGCAAATGCCTCCAGCTTGGCCTCGGCGTAATAGCGCAGGTCGCCGATCACGGCGCGGGCGTTGCGGCTCAGCACATAGAGGGCATAGGCCAGATCCTCGCCGCCGGAGGGGAAGTCAGGGGCATAGGCCAGGCGGTTGCGCAGATTGTCGAGCGCCAGGTTGAAGGCGGTATCGGGCACCGCGTAACCCTGCTCACGCGCCCGGGTGAGAAAATCGGTGACGTAGGCATCGAGCCAGAGGTCTCCCTCGCCCACCCCCCAGAGGCCGAAGCCGCCGCTGGAGGATTGCTTGCCGAGGAGATCGGCGATGGCCTCGCGCACCCGCGGCGCCGCCTCGGGCTCCGCCGCGAGTCCCGCGGCCAGGGCGAGGGGGTTGAGATAGAGCAGTGGCAACGCCCGGCTGGTGAGCTGCTCGGTGCAGCCGTAGGGGTAGCGGTCCAGGGCCTGGAGCAGCCCGGGACCATCCATGCGCCCGGCGCCGCTGGCCGAGACCAGCACCGAACCGGTCCCCGGCACCCGATCGGCGAGCAGCTCGGCCGCCACCGCCAGCCCCGGGGCGCCGGGGGTCAGGGTGGACACCGAGGTACGCGGCACCGCCGGCTGATTGGCGCGCACCGCAACCTTGAGCTGTTTGCTGAGCACCCGCCCATCGCTCGTGGTGAGGCGGATCGCCAGGCCCTGGTTGCCCACGGCGACGCCCTCCAGGGGGACCTCCACCCGGGCACGCTCGCCCTGGGCCAGGGCCAGGGTACGCGGGGAGGAGCCGTGCCCCAGCCCGATACCCTCCCCTTGCGCCTCCAGGGCGAGGGCAACCTCCCCCGCGGGCCCCTCTACCTGGGCCAGTTCGAGCAACAGGCGCGACCGATCGCCGGGGGCCAGGAAACGCGGCAGGGAAGCGGTGATGACCACCGGGTCGCGCACCAGGACCTCACGCTCCGCGTGGCCCACACCAGCGGCCGACCAGGCCATGGCCATCACCCGCAGGGTGCCGTTGAAGTCCGGGAGATCGAAGGCGACCCGCGCCCGCCCATCCGCGTCGACCCGCAGAATGCCGGAGTGGAAGGCGACCAGCGCCTCGGTGGGCGGTGGCCCCTCGAAACGCAGGAGCCCCCCGTCGCCCCCCGAACGAATCACCCCCGGTACGCCCTGCATGCGGTCGATGAGCTGGCCGTAGAGGTCGCGGATCTCCATCCCCAGGCGGCGCTGGCCGAAGTACCAGCCATCCGGCGCGGGCGTCGCATAGCGGGTGAGGTTGAGGATGCCCACGTCCACCGCGGCGACGGTCACGTAGGCCTCCTCCCCCGGGGAGAGGTTGGCAAGGCCGAGCTCGATGTCTACGGGGGCCCGCGGGGCAGTCTGCTCCGGACCCGTCAGCTTGAGCTCGAGGCGGCGCTCGCCGGGATCGACCCCGGCCCAGGCGAGACCGATGGCACGGGCGGGCATACGCTTGGCGCCAAGGTCCATGGGTCGAAACAGTACCGCGACCACGTAGGCCCCGGGTCCCCACTCGGCGGTGACGGGTAGCTCGAGCGTCGCTCCCTCGGCCGGGACCTCCACCGGGGTCATCGACACCAGGCGGTCGTCCACCACCACGACCAGGGCCGATCCGGGAAAGCGGGGCTGGATGTGCGCCCGTGCGGTTTCACCGATGCGGTAGCGGGGCTTGTCGAGAGAGACCTTGAGCAGATCCGGGGTGTCCACCGCTTTGGGCGCCCGGTACCAGCCTGCCTCGAAGCCCAGGCTCGCGGGGATCGGTTCGCCCCCCTGGCCGGCTACCTTCAGCTCGTAACCGCCCCACTCCACCCCGGACTCGACGCGCCCGACCCCATCGGCCCCCAGCTCCAGGTTGCCGCCCGCCACCCGCTGGCGGTTGGTCACTGGCTCATAGTCCCAGCGTCCGTCGACCTGGTACCACTGAAAGCCGGTCTGCACCCGCGATAGGGTCCAGGTCAGACCCTTCTGGGGTACCCGGGTGCCGTCGCCGGCCACGGCGATGACCTCGAAGGCGGCGTTGCCACCCTCCTCCACCGAACCCTCGAACAGGGGCCGGATACCGACGCGGACCTGGGAGGAGACTACCGGCAGGCTCAGGCTACGCTCCACCGGGCGCCCGCCGCCCTCAAGCACCCGCACCTGCACACTCGCCTCCAGCGGCCGGGTCAGGGCGGGGCTCTCCGGCAGCGCCAGGGACAGGCGGGCCTTGCCCGCCGCATCCGTGCGTGCACCCTCCAGCGGCCGGCTGTCGGGTTGGGTCTCCTCGTCCGCGAGGCCGAAACGAAAACCTCGATGGGCGGCGAGCCGATCCGTGGGCTTGAGCACCACCTCGCCCTCCACCGCGAGCGCGGCGGCCGGAGCACCGTAGAGGAAGCGGGCATCGAGGGTTACGGCGGGCGGGTCGCGCGGGTCGATGGCCGGCGCGGTGGCGGTCAGCTCGAAGGCCACCCGCTCGGGCTCGAAGTCCTCCACCAGGAACGGGCGCTCCGCCAGGGCCGGCTCCTTGGGGTCGGTGTAGACGGCGGCGCGCCAGGTCCCGTGCATGGCGCTGGTCAGCAGCGCCACGGCGACGTGCCCGCCGCCCAGCCCCTGGTCCGGGATCGGCACGCGCGAATGCTCCACCCCGTCTGGGCGCCTGAGGATCAGGGTCAGCGGTAGCCCGCCCGAGGCCCGCGCGCCGGGGTCCCGCGCCAGGACGGTGAGGTGAACGGTCTCCCCGGGGCGGTAGACACCCCGCTCCGTCACCAGATAGACGTCGATGGCCTTGGGCGCGGGTCGGCCGTCCACGCCGCGATCGGTGAGGTCGAAGGGAGACTGGCTCAGGTCAAGAAAGGCGTAGTCCCCCTCCGCCCCTTCCGCCCGCTCCGCCACCAGCAGCGCCGGGGCATTGCCGCCGCTGCCACGCAGCAGCCCGGGCTCGAAGCGGGCGTAACCGGTTGCATCGGTCACCGCCCGGCCGAGCACCTCGTCGTTGCGCGCCACCAGGCGCAGGGTCACCTTGGGCAATGGCCCGGCACTGGTAAGCGAGCGCACCAGGGCATGCAGGCCATCGTTGCCCGAGAAGGCCGCCAGCCCGAGGTCCGACACCACGAACCACTGGGTGGCCAGGGTTGCCGAATCCCCCTCCTTGGCTTCGGAAGGCCGCGCCGTCATGACGTAGGCCCCGGGCGCCAGCTCGCGGATCAGCTCGCCCACCGCCACGGCGGTGGTCAGCTCGCGGTTGAGGGGGGCATCGAGCTCGATGCTTCCGGTCCAGAGCGCCGTTCCCACCTGCTCGGCAATGTGCTGGGCCTCCTCGCCCGAGAGCGGCTTGAGCAGGGTCCCATCGCGCTGGGTCCCGGCCAGGGCCCGGTCACCGACCCGGTAGAGCCTTGCCTCGACGCGGCGGCTGTTGACCGAGACCAGGGGCAGGCTGGCCACCCCGCCCTTGGGCAGGACGTAGGCGCGACCGGGGAAACGCACCGAGGGCGCGCGGTCGCGCACATAGATGTCGAGGTCGGCGGTCTTCGGCAGGGTCTCCCCGTCGGCGCAGGGCAGGCCCGCGCGCACACGGATGCGGTAGCGCTCGCCGTGGGCCACCCCGTCCACACAAATCTGCTTAGGCTCCACCTCCACCGCGAGCCCCTTACGACCCTCTATCTGGACAAAATCCACCAGGTCCGCGCGCCCCCGCGGCAGGGCGTCCGACAGCTCAAGGCAAATGCGCGGGTTGGCCGCGTCCGAGTCGACCCGGTGGCCGGTGATGCGAAAGCCGTGCTCAGCCAGGAGCCGATCGTAGGTCTCGCGCACGTCGGGGTTGTCCACCAGGGCAAGGGACGCGCGCAGCGCCCGGATGGCGGGGCGCCAGGCGCTGCGCTCCTCGAGCGCCCGCCCGAGCAGCGATAGGGCGCGGGCACGCTCAGCTTCCGTCCTGGCACGGAGATGGCCGTTGTAGGCCGCGGCGGTGGCGTCCACCCGCAGCCGCTGGCCCACCTGCCAATCCGCCGTCTCCACCGCCAGCAGTGCGGTTGCCAGCTCGAGCCAAAGCGACGCGTCCTCGGGCGACCGGCGCAGGGCCTCCTGGTAGAGGCTGGCGGCTCGCTGCGGCTGACCCTTGGCCGCGGCGGCGCGGGCATCGGCGCTCAGGCGGGCGGCGGTTGCCTTGCCGCTCAGCGGCAGGGCCGCGATGCGCGCGCCGAGGCTGCGCGCCTCCTCCGCGTAGCCCTTCGGCAGGAATCCGAGCTCCGCCTGGCGTCTTGCCACCGGGTCCGCTTCGGCCTTGGGATCGGCGATGGTGCCGGAAACCGCCCCGGCAAAGGGGCGCTGGTCGCGATAGTCGCTCTTGAGAAAACACCAGCGGGCCTTGGTGTTGTAGGTGAAGGCACGGCAGCGGGGGTCCGCCAGACAGGCGGCCTTGCAGGCATTCAGGTCAAGATCCTTGCGCGTCTCGTAGTCTTGACCGAAGAGGTCTGCCCCCTCGGTGACCACCAGCTCGCGCGGCGCGGCGGCGGCGGTGGGCGAAGCGATGGCCAGGAGCAGACACGACGCCGACCACAGAGCAGTGAAAAACGCATGCCCGGACGAAACCATGGGAGCCTCCTCGTTGACGGCAACAGTATGCCATTACCCGCCTGCGACGACCCCTCTTCTCTACGCATGTCGCAGGCAAACCACCCACGGCGGTCGGCGCCCGGGGCAATCGAGCTGAAATCTACCCCGAATGCATGTCAGAATCGGCGCACCGGTGTCATCGAGGGCCCAGTATGCTCAGCATCTACCAGCTCAAGCCGCGATTCCAGGCCCTGCTCCGACCGATCGCGGCCCGGCTCGCCGCCGCCGGGGTTACCGCCAACCAGGTCACGCTGGCGGCTCTGGTCATCTCCATCGCGCTCGGCGGGTGGCTGTTCCTGAATCCGCAGACTACGCGTGGTTTCCTGCTGCTGCCCCTGTGGATGTTCCTGCGCATGGCCTTCAACGCGGTCGATGGCATGCTGGCGCGGGAGCTCGGCCAGCAGTCGGCCCTGGGCGCCTACCTCAATGAGCTCTCCGATGTGTTATCCGATGCGGCACTCTACCTGCCTTTCGTGGCGATAGCGCCTTTTGGCTGGGGCAGCGTGGGGGCGGTGGTGTTCCTCTCCGCGGTTTCCGAGATGGCCGGCGCCCTGGGTCCGATGGTGGGCAGCCCGCGCCAGTACGACGGCCCCCTGGGCAAGAGTGACCGCGCCTTCCTGTTCGGCGCCCTTGGCCTCTGGCTGGGTCTGGCCGGCAGCCTGCCGGAGTGGTCCTTCTGGCTGCTGCCACTCGCGGCAGTGGCGATCGGCTGGAACACGCTCAACCGGGTCCGCAGCGGTGTCCGCCAGGCCCAACGTTTACCCCAGAGGTAACGCGATGACAGTCCGCCCGGTCTCCGAGCATCACTTCACCACCCATGACGGGGTGGGTCTCTTCTACCGCCACTGGCCCGCCATCGCTCCGCGGCGCGGCGCGGTGGTGATGTTCCACCGGGGCCACGAGCACTCCGGGCGCATGGCCCACCTGGTGGACGAACTGGATCTGGGGGCGTTCGACTTCTTCGCCTGGGACGCCCGCGGCCACGGCCTTTCCCCCGGCATCCGCGGCCATTCGCCAAGCCTTGGAACCTCGGTGCGCGACATCCAGACCTTCATCAGCCACATCCGCGCCACTCATGGCATCGACCCCACCGACATGGCGGTGCTGGCCCAGAGCGTCGGCGCGGTGCTGGTGGCCACCTGGGCCCATGACTACGCGCCCAGGGTGCGCGCTCTGGTGCTGGCCGCACCGGCGTTCAAGGTAAAGCTCTACCTGCCCTTCGCCCGCGCGGGTCTGAGCCTGCTGCAGAAACTACGTGGCAACTTCTTCGTCAACAGCTACGTCAAGGCACGGTTCCTCACCCACGACCCGGCGCGCCAGGCCTCCTATGACAACGACCCGCTGATCGCGCGGGCAATCTCGGTGAACATCCTGCTGGCGCTCTACGATGCCGCCGAGCGAGTGGTGGCGGACGCCCACGCCATCACCCTGCCCACCCAATTGCTCATCTCCGGCGCCGACTGGGTGGTCCACCAGGGACCGCAGCAGAGGTTCTTCGCGCGCCTCGGCTCCAAGGTGAAGGAGAAGCAGGTTCTCGCGGACTTCTACCACGACACCCTCGGCGAGAAGGACCGCCGGCAGGCTACCGACAGGGTGCGAGAGTTCCTCCTGCGCCAGTTCGCCGCGGCGCCCGAGCCGGTGAGCCTGCTCGACGCCGACCAGCACGGCCCGATGAAAGCGGAGGCCGACGCCCTCGCCCGCCCCCTCTCCCCGCTCAGCCCCCGCCGCCTGTACTGGGCCGCCTACCGCGCCGGCCTGAGGCTGGGCGGACAGCTTTCGGAGGGAATCAGGCTCGGCCAGCTCACCGGCTTCGATTCCGGCAGCACGCTGGACTACGTCTACCGCAACACCCCTTGCGGCCGCGGCCCCATCGGCCGGGCCATCGACCGCAACTACCTCAACGCCATCGGCTGGCGCGGCATCCGCCAGCGCAAGCATCACCTCGAGGAGATCCTGCGCTTGGCCCTCGCCCGCCTGCATGCCGAGGGCCGACCCCTCCGGGTGCTGGACATCGCCGCCGGCCACGGCCGCTACGTGCTCGATGCCATCGTGGATGCACCCGTGGGGCCCGAATCGGTCCTGCTCCGAGACTTCAGCGACATCAACGTCCGCGACGGCGGGGCACTGATCCGCAGCAGGGGTCTGGAAGCCATCGCCCGCTTTGAGCTGGGAGATGCCTTCGACCGCGCCTCGCTGGCGGCCGTGACCCCCAAGCCCACCATCGGCATTGTCTCGGGCCTCTACGAGCTGTTCCCGGACAACGCCCTGGTCCGTCGCTCCCTCGCCGGGATGGCGGATGCGCTGGAACCGGGCGGCTTGCTGATTTACACCGGACAGCCCTGGCATCCCCAGTTGGAGCTTATCGCCCGTGCCCTCACCAGCCACCGTGGCGGCCAGGCCTGGGTGATGCGCCGCCGCAGCCAGGCGGAGCTCGACCAACTGGTGGAGGACGCCGGCTTCCAGAAGCTCGAGCAGCGTATCGACGAATGGGGCATCTTCACCGTGTCCCTGGCGCGGCGGCCGATTCTGTGAGCCCCACACCCCTCGCCGCCGCGGTCCCCTGGCGACGGGGCCTCTCCTGGCTGCTATTCCTCGGTCCCTTCTTCTTCCTCAGTTACGGCTTCGCCAACGCGATGGCCGCCCGCTGGCAGGTGGCCGACGCGGTGGTCTTCGACTGGGAGTGGCACATCCCTTTCCTGTCCTGGACCATACTCCCCTACTGGTCCATCGACCTGTTCTACGGCCTGTCCTTCCTATTGTGCCGCAGCACCCTGCAGGTGGACCGTCACGCCCTGCGCCTGCTCACCGCGCAGTTGATCTCGGTGGGCTGTTTCCTGCTGTTTCCTCTTCATTTCAGCTTTGAGCGCCCGCCCACCGATGGCCTCTTCGGGCAGATGTTCGATGCCCTGACGGGCTTCGACAAGCCCTACAACCAGGCCCCCTCCCTGCACATCGGGCTGCTGGTGATTATCTGGGTGCGCTTCGCGACAGCGACCCGCGGTGGGCTACGCCTCCTGGTGGATGGCTGGGCGTTGCTCATCGGGGTATCGGTTCTCACCACCTACCAGCATCATTTCATCGACATCCCCACCGGCGCCCTGGTCGGAGCGCTGTGTCTGTGGCTGTGGCCGGACCAGGGACCCACGCCCTTGGCCCAGGCACACATCACCGATTCGCCCCAGCGGCGCCGTCTGGCGGCTTACTACTCGGTGGGCGCAATCGCCGCCTTCGGCCTGGCGTGGCACCTCGGTGGCGCAGGACTCTGGTTGAGCTGGGCGGGCGTCGCCCTGACCCTCGTCGCCCTGAGCTACGCCCTGCTGGGCCC
>JAEHCY010000210.1 GCA_016880695.1 Chromatiaceae bacterium
CCGGCGGCTGATCGGGCATGCCGGGTTTCGGCGCAGGGGACACCCCGACGGTCGTCGGCCGCGGTGTGCTCGGTGCATGTCTCGGCGCGGTGGTGGGCCCGGTTATTCCTCCAGCCATCGGAGGGGCCGAAGAAGCCGCGTTAGGGGTGTCCAGGTTGATCAGAGGTGCGAACGAAACCAGGGAGTCGGCCGCGCGTTGTGTCACCGGGCCGCTTGGCCATACTGGCAGGCTTGTGGGCAGTCCGGCGGCTCGTTGCGCCAGGCGGGTCAGGAAGCCGTCCATTCCGCACCCTCCGCGAGCAATCCAAGGTAGCGCTGGCGTTTGCTCCAGGGCAGCGACAGGATCTCGGCCTCGCTCCAGTGATAATGCAGGGCAAGCCGATGCACCTGACGGTAGAGCTCACCCCGTCGGCTGCCCAGCTCCCGGAAAAGGAAGTCGGCCGCGTCGAGAAGCACGCGCCCGGCAGCCCCGCAAGCGGGGCAGACGAAGTCGAGGATGGATTCTGCCTGCGGATCGCGTTCGGCCAGCTCCCTCGGCAGGTGTTGGAGCAGCGACGCTTCGACTTCCTCGGGCTCGATGAGGCTGCCGTCTCCCGCGCGGACCTCGATGACGCAACGGCGCAAGAGGAGCGATTGGGCCGCGGCAAGATCCTCGGCGGCGAGTAGGGCCGCGGCACGTTGGTCTGCTCCAGTGGGCAGGCGATAACGTACCTGCAGAGGGCCGTCTGGGGTAGGGCACCGGGTTTCGTACTCGGGGCGCCAGTCCGAGTACGGAGGTTGCAACAGGTCGTCGACGGAAAGGTCAAGGTCGATGGACTCGCCGCAGGCCGAGCACTGAGCAAGGCACTGCAGCCGCGCTCCAAGGGTCAGCCGTCGCAGATGCAGCAGCAGCGCCTCCCGATCGCCCACCGTTAGCTGCGCCGCCGTGCTGGGGGTGAGCTCACCGAAGCCCTCCAGACGCTCAACGCAGCAGGCAAGGAGCCCGCTCACACGTTCGGCTGGCAGCGCCTCGGCGCTCTCGTTGAGCAGTTCTTCATCCCGTCCCCTGAGCGACCGGAGGATCACCTCCCGGTGACAGTTCCCCTCCAGCCACAGTCCGCCCGGGAGCCGGATCTGGGCGCGGTCTGTCATACCTTCTCCGTCTATAGCTCGGGCTCGTTGAAGCTGGGCTCCGTGGGCTCGGTAACCTCGTAGTCGCGCTCCCAGCCCTCGTTCTCGAGCTTCAGGGTTTGGATGGCCACGGCGTTGGCATTGGCGTCCAGGTCGGCCAACGCCTGATATTCGGAAACCCAGCAGCGAAAGACCTTGTAGGACAGGGAGAGCTGCCCTGCTTCGTTGTATACGTCGATGATCACGTCCTTGCGGAAATCCTTGAGGGAGACCTCGCTGCCGAGCCCTGAGCCGAAGTTCCACACCTTGTTGGCCCATTGCTCGAAGTCCAGGTCGTGGGTGACACCACGCTCGAGCGTGATGGGCTCGTACTTGGTGCGGCCTGGCGACTTGCGGCTCATGCTCGGGTCGCCGCCCTCGCGGTGCTCGACCACCTCGGTACTGCGCTTGAGCGCACCCACCTTGCTGACGCCCGCCACGTAGCGGCCGTCCCACTTGACCCGGAATTTGAAGTTCTTGTACGGGTCGAAGCGCTGCGCGTTGACGGTGAACTTGGCCATGTGGGTGCTTCCCTCAGGTCTGAATCTGCCCGGCCTTCTGCTGGATCTTGATGATCACGAACTCGGCCGGCTTGAGCGGGGCGAAGGCGACCAGGAGGTTGACGATGCCCTGGTCGATGTCGGTCTGGGTGGTGGTCTCCCGGTCGCACTTGACCAGATAGGCGTCCCGGGGGCTCGTGCCCTGAAAGGCGCCCTGGCGGAAAAGGTTGTGCATAAACGCGCCGATGTTGAGACGGAGTTGTGCCCATAGCGGCTCGTCGTTGGGCTCGAAGACTGCCCACTTGGTTGCGCGGTAAAGGCTCTCCTCCAGGAACAGGGTGAAGCGGCGCACCGGGATATACTTCCATTCGGATGCCTGGGCGTCAGCCCCGTCCAGGGTGCGCGCCCCCCAGCACACATGGCTGTAAACTGGGAAGGTGCGCAGGCAATTGACACCCAGCGGATTGAGGGCGCCGTTTTGTGGATCGGTGAGGAGATAGGCGAGGGCCTGCACGTTGCGCAGGCGCGCATCCGTGCCGGCCGGGGCCTTCCACACCCCGCGTGCGGCGTCCGTGCGGGCATAGAGTCCCGCGATGGTCCCCGAGGACCCCAGACTGCGCGGACGGTTGTCGCTGAGCGGGTCGGGGATCAGGGCGCGTGGGAAGTACACGGCCGCGTTGCGATGACGCAGCGACTCGTTCTGGGACAGCCAAGTCTGCATGCCGTCCAAAGTCGCGACCGGTTCCGGGATGTCGATCAGAAGGAATGCGCGGCGCTCTTCGCAGTAAGTCTCCGCCTGCGCATACACCGCGCGCATGTTGTCCGGGTCCAGATCGGCGGCCTGGGGGATGCAGAGGATGTTGAACAGGTCCACGTCCTCCAGGGCGTACATCCCCGATTTGGTGGCGCGGTTGCCGAGCAGATTCGTACCCCCGATCGCGGCGCTGTCCGTACCACCCGCCAGCTTGTAGAGTTGCCAATTGGGGGTGACATTCAGCCCCAGCGCGGGTGCTGTTGCACCGGCAAAGGTGAGGAGGCTCGTGTGCAAAAAGCCACTGCTGCCGCGGCCGGCAAGGACGTGATAACGGAACGGCGCGGCGACGGTCCCGCGCCCCTCCAACCTGACCGTGGCGCCGCTCAAGAGCGCTCGCACACTGGAGCGCGTGGGCTCGGCCAAGGCGGCGACCGCGAGGGCATTGGCCGCTTCGCGGATGGCCGCCTCCAGGTAAGGACGCAATTGCGCGTAGTCGCCGGGGGCCGTTGCTGTGCCGTAGGCGAGGGTGCAGTTGATGGCGCCGGTGCCCGGATCAACCGTGAAGGCGGCACCATTGGCCGGGATGACCGGTGCAATCGGCAATGATGCGCCGAGCGTTCCAGTCGCGGCAGGCCGGTTCAGAGGTCCCGCGCCCTGCCGCGTGAGCTGGACCAGGCGTGATCCCTCGCCCACGACCTCGGTCGCGCTGTTGGCCAGGTTCTCGGTCAGGGTCAGGTTGCGGAAGGTCTCGGAACGCACCGTCACCCGGCGCCCGCCCTGGGTCTGGATCTCACTTACCGTGAGGTTGAATGTCGCGGCCGTGTCGGCCGTGTCGTAATCCACCTCAAGATACAGGTCATTGCCCCAGATCCCCGGGTTCTCGGCGGCCTCGCCCCGAATCCGTCTACCCGCGCGGGCCTCAAGCACGGCAGTCCCCGCAACCTGAGGTTGGTCGCGCAGCATGGTGGTGCTGACGGAACCGCCCTGGACGACGCGCACGACCCATGCCTCCGTGCCGCCGTTCTGAAAGAGCTGCTGGATCCCGTAGCTCGCGACGCTGTCCCGATGGAGACCCCCGAACTCGGTCTCGAAATCCCCCATGTTGAAGATCTGTACCGCCTCATCGCGCAGACCCCGCGGGAACTGGCCCACGAAGGCCGCCACCGAGGTGGATACGCCAGTAACGGTGCGCACACCGCTCGAGAGCTCCTCGATGTAGACACCAGGATGGGTGGGTTTGACGGGCATCTGTGCCTCCGAGAAGATGCGACTGCGAGAGAAGGGCCAGGATTAGGCGCTGCGGCCCACCAGGATGCTGACCCGAACATCCCTGGCTGGGCCATTGCTGAAGAACAGGGAGCTGGGGGTGCTGGGGTCAAGCAGGGCCACCGCACCGGAGCCGACGAAGAGTTGGGGCTGGTTGAGGGTGCGCGCGGTATGACCAGCGTCATTTACCTTGTAGGTCAGTGGCGGGTCGTAGCCGTCGCTGGTGATCATTAGTAGGCTAACGGCGGAGCCCGGTTGCACCTCCACTTCCTGGTCGGTCGAGCTCTTGGGTATGATGATTTCGATGACGTCGTAGGCGTCCACTTCCAGAACGCTGGACACCGCTCGCTGTAGGGTGGAGCCGATCTGAACGGTTTGGCTGACGATGATCTTCTCCGGCATGTCCAGACTCCTCCAAATCCCAATGCGGCGGCCCCACAATGAACCGCTACTAGCAAGCAGCTTAGACCATGGCACCGAGTTGTACAGTGCCGTGCGAGGGTGGTTTTTCGGATTTGCCAAAGAGCTCACAGTTCTCGGGCGACGGGATTCAGATGGCTGCCTAACCACTCGGCCGATGCGCTCGTGGCGCCTTGAACTGTCGCTGCGGTTAACTGCATCCGCCCCTCGGCCCGCGCTCTTGATCGCGTCGACAGATGATGGCCCGCGGCCGGCGTCTGGGTGAAGCGACACGGCGGCTTGCGGCATTTGCCACGCAGGCAGGCACGTCGTAGTCGTTCGAGTTTACTAAGTTTCAATGGGTTACCCCAGGTTCTCGAGTTGGCCGAAGAATTGCTTATATTTTGATTTGGTCCTTGCGCGGCTGCTGGGGAAGCGCGGGGGGCGCTGAGGC
>JAEHCY010000211.1 GCA_016880695.1 Chromatiaceae bacterium
CGCCAGCGGCGGGTGTGGCGGCCTTGGCGGCGGCCCCAGGTGCCTGCGCTGCCCCCGCGGGCGGGGGAAGACCTGCGGCGGGTGTTGCGGCCTTGGCGGCGGCACCAGGGGTCTGCGGTACCCCTGCCGGTTGGGATGGGAGGCCCGTGGCGGGTGTGGCGGCCTTGGCGGCAGCCCCAGCGGCCGGCGGCACGGGTTGGGATGGGACGCCAGCGGCAGGTGTGGCCGCCTTGGCGGCGGCCCCAGGTGCCTGCGCGGCCTCCTCATCGGCGCCCTTAGACTTGTTGCCCTTGCCTTGGCAGTAGGGGGCTACCGTCTTGCCGTCCTTGCGGGTATAGCCGCTGACCCAGGTGCACTCGGCGTTGCCTACGCACTTGGCTTCCTCGAGCCCCTTACAAGCGGTGGCGGCGAGGGAGGTGCCTGGGGTGCTCAAGACCAGGACCACAGCGGTGGCGAGGGCGGCGACGGAGTGTTTGGCCAAGCTCTGATGTGCCGACATTGAAGTCTCCTTACGAGGGTTTAAAGGATGCCAAGCTACGGTGGGAATCCGCGCTGAAGGCAACATATGCGAAAGCGGTATCGCTTCGCAAGCGTCGCACCGCGCGGGGCGGCTCTTTAGTCCGCGCCAGGTGATCTCAACGAGGTTCGGGAAGCGGGAGGGGCAGTTGGGCTACCGCGCTGGGCCTAACTCAAGGACGATCAGTCCGAGGGCGGGGCGCTGAGGCTCGGCTCCCGGGCAAGCGCCAGGTAGTGGTGGTGCAGGCGCTCGGTCTGCTCACGCAGGTGCGCGGGGTCGCCACTGTTGTCGAGGATATCGTCGGCGGCCCGCAGGCGGGCGGGGCGATCGCACTGGGCGGCGAGGATGCGGCGCACGCTGGTCTCGTCCATGCCGTCGCGCTCGCGGACGCGGCGGATCTGCTCGGCCTCCGGGAGGTCCACCACCAGCACCCGGTCGGCAAGGTCGGTTTGTCCGGTCTCGATCAGAAGCGGAATCACCAGTACCGCGTAGGGGGTGTGCAGAGCGGCAAGACGCTGCCGCATGACCGCGCGGATGGGGGGGTGCAGGATGGTCTCTAAGCGCGCCCGTGCCGCCGGATCCGCGAACACCCGCGCGCGTAGCAGCGGCCGATTGAGCGTGCCCTCCGGGCTCAGGACCTCAGCGCCAAAGGCCGCGACGATCTTGGCGAAGGACTCCGATCCGGGAACCACCACCTCCCTGGCCACCTGGTCGGCGTCGATCACCCCGGCCCCCAGTTCCGCGAGCTGCATCGCCACGCTGGTCTTGCCGCTGCCGATGCCTCCGGTGAGGGCGATGACCAGCATCCTGGCCCCCTATCCGAGCCCGCTCCACCGGAGGTACCAGGCGTTGATCTCGTGGCCCCAGAGCATGGCGATCCAGCCGGCGATGGCGAGATAGGGTCCGAAAGGGATCGGGATATCTTTGCTGCGCCCCCGCCATAGGATCAGAGCTATCCCAACCAGGGAGCCACAGAGCGCCGAGATCAGGACGATCTGGGGCAGCATCTGCCAGCCCAGCCAGGCGCCCAATACCCCCAGGAGCTTGAAATCGCCATAACCCATGCCTTCCTTTCCGGTGACCAGGCGGAAGGCCTGATAGGCACCCCAGAGGACCAGGTAGCCGGTGGCTGCGCCGATGATGGCGGAGGCGGGGTCGGTGAACCAGGACCCCAGGCTGAGCAGGAGGCCGGCCCAGAGCAGGGGTAGGGTGATGTTGTCGGGTAGCAGCTTGACATCGAAGTCGATGAAGGCGAGTGCGATCAGCGACCAGGTGAGCGCCAATCCGGCCCAGGCCCGCGCCTCCGGACCGAAGCGCCACACCAGGATCAGGGCGAGCAGGGCGGCGAGGCCCTCCACCAGCGGATAGCGCAGGCCAATGGGACTACGGCAGGCGGAGCAGTGCCCGCGGAGCAGCAGATAGCTCAGGAGCGGGACGTTTTCCCAGGCCCGCAGGATATGTCCGCAGGCCGGGCAGTGGGACCGCGGTCGGGCAAGGTCGAAAGGGGTCGCTTGTTCGTCGCCGAGCTCGCGGGAAGCAATCTCGGCACATTCCCTCTGCCACTGCCGCTCGAGCATCCGGGGAAGCCGGTGGATGACCACGTTGAGAAAGCTGCCCACCAGCAACCCGCCGACGGTGGCGCCGATGAGCCAGAGGACTAGGGGGTCCATGGGCGCCGCGCCCTGAGGTTCGGGTGGGAAAGGGGTCGAGGCTTGCGGTGCTCTGCTGCTTTGCTCAGAACACCGACGCCATCTTGAAGATGGGCAGGTACATGGCGATGACCAGTCCGCCCACCAGGATGCCGACCACGACCATGATCATCGGCTCGATCAGGCTGCTCAGGGTGTCGATGGCGTTGTTGACCTCCTCCTCGTAGTAATCTGCCACCTTCGCCAGCAGCTCGTCGAGGGCGCCAGCCTCCTCGCCGATCCCGGTCATCTGCACCACCATGTGGGGGAAGAGGTTCTGCTGGCGCATGGTCAGTTGCAGGGACTGCCCGGTCGCCACGTCCTCACGGATACGCAGGATCGCATCGGAGTACACGCTGTTGCCGGTGGCGCCGGCCACCGATTCCAGGGCCTCCACCATGGGCACACCCGCACTGAAGGTGGTGGATAGGGTCCGGGCAAAGCGGGCAATAGCGGCCTTATTGAAAACAGGGCCGAGTACTGGTATCCGGAGTGCGATCCGGTCGACGATGCGGCGGAATCGGTCCGAGCGCTTCCATCCCTGAATCCCCCCATACACCGTCAGCGCCGCTCCCAGCAGGAGAATCCACCACCACTCCTGGACCCAATCGGAGATGGCGATGACCAAGAGCGTGAACGCCGGCAGGTCTGCTCCAAAGCCGGTGAACAGCTCCTTGAACGCCGGGATGACGAACATCAGGATGATGGCCGTGACGACGATCGCCACCGCGATGACCGTGGCTGGGTAGAACAGGGCCTTTTTGATCTTGCTCTTGATCGATTCCATGCGCTCCTTGTAGGTGGCCACCTTATTGAGCATGTCGTCGAGCACGCCGGCGCTTTCGCCGGCCGCCACCAGATTGCAGAACAGCCGATCGAAGTAGAGGGGATGCTTGCGCAGGGCGGAGGCCAGGGAGTTACCGGTTTCGACGTCGGCCTTGATGGTGAACAACAGGTCTTGGAGTTTCGGCTTATCCGCACCGCGTGCCACGATGTCCATCGCCTGCACCACCGGTACGCCGGCCGAGACCAGGGTGGCGATCTGGCGGCTGAAACCGGAGATGTCCTTGGGCGAGATCCTCTTGGTGTTGAGGAACGCGAGGGGCTCCGCCTTCTTTCTCACCTTCAGGGGCCGGACCCCTTGCCGGCGCAACTCGGCGCGTACCAGCGCCAGATCAGACGCCCGGGACTGGCCCTTGACCCGCGTCCCACGGGCATCCAGGCCTTCCCAGGCATAGACATGGGCCTTTTCGATCCGAGGTTTTTCCGCTGCGGTGAGCGCCATGGATTCAGTCCCCTTCAGTCGGTGGTGACACGATTGAGCTCTTCAAGGCTGGTGATACCCGCTTTGATCTTGCGCAGGCCCGATTGGCGCATGTTCAGCACCCCCTCCCGGCGCGCCTGCTCGGAGATCTGGTGCGCATTGGCACCGCTGAGGATCAAGCTGACCAGGGTTTCGGTGATCGGCAGGACCTCGAAGATCCCAGTTCGACCCCGGTAACCGTCGGTGCAGTGGTCACAGCCAACGGCCCGAAAGACCGTGATCCCGCTCTCCACTTCCTCTAAGGTGAACCCCTGTGCCAACAGGACCTCTTTGGGGACCGACTCCGCGGCTCTACACCGGAGGCAGAGCTTTCGGGTCAGCCGCTGCGCCATGATCAGGATGACCGATGAGGTGATGTTGAACGCGGGCACCCCCATGTTGGCGAGGCGTGTCAGGCTCTGGGGCGCATCGTTGGTGTGCAGGGTGGAGAGCACCAGATGCCCGGTCTGGGCCGCCTTCACCGCAATCTCCGCGGTCTCGAGATCGCGAATCTCACCCACCATGATGATATCGGGGTCCTGACGCAGGAAGGCGCGTAGCGCCTCGGCGAAGGTGAGCCCCGTTTTGGGATTCATGTTGACCTGGTTGATGCCGGGCACCAGGATCTCGACGGGGTCCTCCACCGTGCAGATGTTCACCTCGGGGCGGTTGAGGATGCCGAGCGCGGAGTAGAGCGACACCGTCTTGCCCGAGCCGGTGGGGCCGGTGACCAGGATCATGCCATAAGGGGTCTGGATGGCGTTGAGAAACGCCTGATGTTGCTCGGGATCCAGACCGAGCCGATCGATCCCCACATGTGACGAGGCGCGCTCGAGCAGGCGCAGCACCACCTTCTCCCCGTAGAGGGTGGGGAGGGTGTTCACCCGGAAGTCGATGGAGCGGTTTCCGCTCAGCCGCAGCTTGATGCGGCCGTCCTGGGGGACGCGGTGCTCGGCGATGTTCATCCGCGACATCACCTTCACCCGGGCCGCGATGCGTCCGGCAATCCCCACCGGGGGCGAGGCGATCTCATGGAGGATACCATCGACGCGAAAGCGGATACGGAACGACTTCTCATAGGGCTCGAAATGGATGTCGGAGGCCTCCCGCCCGATGGCGTTAACCAGCACCTTGTTGACGAAGCGCACCAGCGGCGCATCGTCCACGTTCATGTCCAGCTCGTCGACGTTCTCGTCGGCGTCCGCGAACCCGAGCGTCGCCAGCTCGCCGCTGATCATCTGCGACATGCTGGTGTCGAGCGCCTGGAGACCACGCTCGATCGCTGGCGATAGCTTGTCCTCCTCGACCAGAATGGGGTGTGTGGTCAGGCCGGTGTTGAACCGGATCTCATCGAGGCCCTGGAAGTTGGTCGGATCGGAGACCGCTACGTACAGGCGATTGCCCCGTTGGAAGATGGGCAGGGCGCGGTGCTTGCGGACCAGCTTTTCTTCGACCAGCTCGACCGGAAAGGCGCTGGCGTCCAGGGCAAAGAGGTCGAGCAGCGGGATGCCCAGGGCCTCGGAGGCGAACACCGCGATGGTGTGGCTGTCGAGGATCTTCTCGTCCACCAGATACTGGACGAAGGACTTGCGTTGGATCGTCGCCGCCTGATAGGCCTGCTTGGCGGCTCGCTCCGACAGGATCTGGGCGGTGATGAGCTGGGCGGCGAGTCCTGAGACGCCTCCAGTGGCTTGCGGTTTGGCTACCATGCTCGCAATGGCTCCGGGCTGCTGGCTAGTAGACTAAGCCTACTGGCATCCGCGCACCCATGAGGGGCCGATGGAGGGGTCCGATGCGGATGCCGATCTTCCTTTCTCACCGGTTGACGGCAAAGGCGAGGCGGACGTTGTTCGCCACCAGGCCGTTGTCCTTCTGTTCACTTTCCTGAAGGTAGAATTCTAGTATCGTGTCGCGGTTGTACAACAGCTCTTCGGTGACCTCCTCCGCCAGCTCATTGGCGTGGCAAAACACGCTGATGTAGGGGGAGTCGGGCTCGCGGGGGTCGGTGATCCAGAGGTCCGGGGAGATGTGGTTGAGGAAGCGCAGGAAACCGTAACCCTTGTCCGCGAACCATTTGGTACAGACACCGCGCACGCAGGAGCCCGGCTTGCCCCAGGCGTTGCGCGACTCGTAGTAGATCGGCAGCAGATCAGGGATGAGGTAACCGCAATGGAAGGCGTCCACCTGCCGCTGGAGCTGGCGGGAAACGTTCTTGAAACCGATCAGCTCCACCCGGCAGCCCTTGTTTTGCAGGGCACCGACCACCTCCAGGAAGTCTCCGTCGCCGCTCACCAGGATGACGTAATCCAGGCGCTCGGCCTGGGTCATCGCATCCACGGCCATGTCGAGGTCGGCGTTGGCCTTGGTGTTGATGTTGCCGTCTTCGTCTACGTAGCGCCGCACGTCCTTGACCGTCACCTTCCAGCCGAAGTCGCGCATCATCTGTTGGTAATAGCGGCCCTTCTTGGCGTATTCAGGGTCCTGTTTGGCGCGTTCCCGATCGAATGCGATGTAGGTGTTGAGGCGCAGCAGCGTGCCTCCGAGGCGGGCGGCAAAGCGCCGCAGGATGTCGTAGCGCATCTGATACCCGCCGTTGTACTTGATATTCTCGGCGTCAACAAAGACGCCAACACGCAGACTCGGGCTCAAGGCGTACTTTCTCCAGAGGGACAAAAAACCCAGAAAAAACTGCGCCCCCCTGGGGGGCGCGAGGGGTTGCTTGTGAGCCCCACAGTGGCCGCTTCCTTGGCCTGGCGGAGGCATACCGCAGTTGCGGGGGACAACCCGAGCCGGGGTGACCTCGGCTCGGGCGGCCTTGGACGGGCGCTAGCGGTTGGCCCGATTGTGCACCAGGTCCTCCACCACCGCGGGATCGGCCAGGGTCGAGGTGTCGCCCAGACTATCGAGCTGATTCTCCGCAATCTTGCGCAGGATACGCCGCATGATCTTGCCCGAACGGGTTTTCGGCAGCGCCGGCGCCCACTGTAGCAGGTCGACGGTGGCGATGGGTCCGATCTCATCACGCACCTGCTTGATCAACTCCTTTCTCAGCTCATCGCTCGGCTGCACACCGGCCATCAGTGTGACATAAGCGTAGATGCCCTGGCCCTTAATCTCATGCGGATAGCCGACCACGGCGGCTTCGGCCACCTTCGGGTGCAGCACCAGGGCGGATTCGATCTCGGCGGTGCCGAGACGATGGCCCGAGACGTTGAGCACGTCGTCGATGCGGCCGGTGATCCAGTAGTAGCCGTCGGCGTCGCGGCGGGCACCGTCGCCGGTGAAGTACGAGCCGCGATACTGGGTGAAGTAGGTGTCCACGAACCGCTGATGGTCACCATAGACCGAGCGCATCATCGCCGGCCAGGGCCGGGTGAGCACCAGTGCACCCTCGGTGGCGCCCTTGAGGATCTCGCCGGTGGTGGCGTCGACAATCTCCGGTACCACACCGAAGAACGGCTTGGTGGCGGAACCGGGCTTCAGCGCGGTGGCGCCGGGCAGGGGGGTGATCAGATGGCCGCCCGTCTCGGTCTGCCACCAGGTGTCGACGATCGGACAGCGCTCGTCGCCCACCACCCGGTGGTACCACTCCCAGGCCTCGGGATTGATCGGCTCGCCCACGGTGCCGAGCAGGCGCAGGCTCTTGCGCGAGGTCTTCTTGACCGGCTCCTCACCCGAGCGCATGAGGGCGCGGATCGCGGTGGGGGCGGTGTAGAAGATGTTGACCTGGTGCTTGTCGACCACCTCCCAGAAGCGGGAGACGTCGGGGTAGTTGGGGATGCCCTCGAACATCAGGCTGATGGCGCCATTGGCCAGCGGGCCATAGACGATATAGGTGTGGCCGGTGACCCAGCCCACATCCGCCGTGCACCAGAAGATCTCGCCGTCGTGATAGTCGAAGGTGTAGCGGTGGGTCATCGCCGCGAACACCAGATACCCGCCGGTGGTGTGCAGCACACCCTTGGGCTTACCAGTGGAGCCGGAGGTGTAGAGGATGAACAGCGGGTCCTCGGCGTCCATCTCCTCGGGCGGACAATCCACCGAGGCCTGGGCCATGGCCTCGTGGTACCAGATGTCGCGTCCCTCGGCCCATTCCACGTTGCCGCCGGTGCGCTGGATCACCACCACGGTGGAGACGTTGGGGCAGGCGCGCAGGGCGGTGTCCGCGTTCTTCTTCAGGGGCACCTGACGGCCGCCGCGCATGCTCTCATCGGAGGTGATGAGGGTGCGGCAGTCGGAGTCGAGGATGCGATCGCGCAGGCTGTCGGGCGAGAACCCGCCGAAGACCACCGAGTGGACGGCGCCGATGCGCGCGCAGGCGAGCATTGCCACGGCCGCCTCCGGGATCATGGGCATGTAGATGCACACCCGATCCCCCTTCTTCACCCCGCGCGACTTGAGCACATTGCCCAACCGGCTGACCTCGGCGTGGAGCTCGCGGTAGGTGATCTTGCGCGACTCCTCCGGGCTGTCACCCTCCCAGATCAGGGCGACCTGGTCGCCTCGGGTGTCGAGGTGGCGGTCCAGGCAGTTGTAGGCGACGTTGAGCGTACCGCCGCTGAACCATTTGATGTAGAGGTTCGAGGCATCGAAGCTCCAGTCCGACACGCGGTCCCATTTTTTGAACCAGGTGATGAACTGTTCCGCCTGCTCCCCCCAAAAGCCGTCGGGGTCGTCGACGGACTGGCGGTACAGGGCGTCGTACTTGGCGGCATCGATGTAGGCGCTCTGGGCGAGCGCTGCTGGAACCGGATAGACCTTGATTTCCGACATGGAGCAATCTCCTCACTTGGTGATTCGGTTATAGTCCCCTAAGGGATTGTTGTTGCGCTACCGTTTCTCCCTGCAACGGCGAACAGCGCGATATTAAACGTAACCAGGGTGCCTCGCCAATCGGCGCGCGCGCCTCAATCTACCAGCGCGTCAGGAACTCACGCAGGGGGCAGCCGCGCCCGCTGTCCCGGTACGCCGCCTGGGCGACGAAAATCTCCGCCGCCGCCAGGGCGTCGCTCAGGGCATTGTGCGCGACATAACGGGGCAGGTTGAACTGATCCCCCAGGGCATGGAGCCGCAGCGAGCCTGGTTTGATCGGCTGTTGGCGCAGATCGAGCCAGCGACGGGCGATCAGTTGGGTATCGATCGCCGGCACCAGCAGCGGGGTGCCGTACAGCCGTTTGCAGGCCAGCCCGAGAAAGGACAGCTCCACCACGGCGTGGTGGGCCACCAGCACCTTACCCTTGAGGGCCTCGAGGAGGTCCCGCAGCACGGTCTCGAGGGGCTCACCCTGGGCTGCCTGGTCGTCGGTGATCTGATGGATGATGGCGCTACTTTCGGGGATCGCCTGGGTGGGCCGCACCAGCCGGTGCTGTGCCGTGGACAGATCGATGCGGTTTCCGCGGATGGCCACGAAGCCCACGCTGAGGATGTCGTCCACCTTGGCGTCGAGGCCGGTGGTCTCGAGGTCCACCGCCAGATACTCCACCCCGCGATAATCGAGTGCCGGCAGGGGGAAGGGATGCGTGAGGAAATCCTGCAGCGGCCCGGCCGGTACCCGACGCAGGAGCCAGCGTCGCCGCCAATCCAAAGTGAAAGGTAGGCCCCACATAGGCTCAACTGAAGCGGCCGGTTTGGTAGCGCTGACTGAGCGCTTCCTGCATGGTATCAATCAGGGAGAAGGCATCCTTGAGGTGCCCGCGCTCCAGCGGCGAGATCTCATCGGGGGAGAGAAAGTTGTCGGCCTTTCTCCCACTTCTAAGCTGCCGCACCTGATGGCGGACCCTGAGCGTGGCGATGAACTCCAGCGCGTTGATCAGGTCGGCGGCGCCGTCGCGGCTGATGGCCTTGGCCTCGGCGGCGAGCTCGAGGCGCTCCACCGTATTGACCTCCGCAATCCCGACGGAAAGGGCCCCCACCCGCGCCAGATCCACGATCGGTACGATTCCCCGGTGCTTGATGTCGAAGGTGTTGTCGTGATCGCCGCCGCTGATCAGCACGAAGTTGCGGAAGAAACCGATGGGAGGCCGGTTCCTTAGCGCATTGGCGGCCATGAAGGCGAGAAAGATCTTGTTGCCGCGGGCGCGATCCTGGATGCAGCGCCGCAGCTCCTCGAGTAGCCCCACCGTTCCATGGACGGCGCGGAGGTCGAAGAACACGCTCGAGAGCATCAGCGCCATGGGCTCCGGACGCTCGATCCAGTTCTTGAAGTACTTGCGCCATGCCCGCAGTGGCTGGCGCCACTTGGGGTTCGACGCCATCACGTTTCCAGGGCAGAAAAAATAGCCGCAGGCGTTGAGGCCGTCGTTGACGAAGCGGGCCAGCTCCTCGAAATAGGGCTCATCCGCCGACCCGAGGTCATCGGCCAGCATGAGGGCGTTGTCCTGGTCGGAGTGCGAGGACTGCTCGCGGCGTGCCTGGGAGCCGCCGGCCATCCAGACATAGGCCACCGGCGGCGGCCCAAGCTTGGCCTCGGCGAGCTCCAGCAGGCGGATGCTGATGGCGTCGGTCACCGCGGTGATGGCCTCACCGATGTGGTCGGCGGTGGAGCCGCTATTGACCAGGTGGATCTGCAGCTCCGGCAGCTTGCGGCTGGCCTGGATCAGGGTATCCACATCCGGGGCCTTACGGATATCACTGACCAGATAAACGGCGTTCGAGCTCTGAAAGCGCACCAGGTCCGTGGTCGAGATGACCCCGACCACCTGCTCGCCGTCGAGCACCGGCAGGTGGTGGACGTTGAGCCGGCTCATGGTGATCAGCGCCTGGGAGCCGAGGGTGTCCCAGCGGGTGGTGTGCAGATGCTCGGTCATAATCTCCCGGACCGGCCGGTCGTAGGGCACGCCGGGGACGATGCAGCGGCTGCGCAGATCCCGGTCGGTGATCATGCCCACCAGCCTCGGTCCATCCATGATCATCAGCGAGGATACCCGGTGCTCGGTCATGATCGCGGCGGCATCCTGGATACTGGTCTCGGGC
>JAEHCY010000030.1 GCA_016880695.1 Chromatiaceae bacterium
CCGGTCAGCACGACGGTGACCGCCGCGACCGCCGCCTTTAACACAAACCTATTCATCGCAAACCTCCGAAGCTCTAAAGGGTTGGCGGCCCAGTGGGCCGCCGGGACGCTGCGCACCTGAGCACGACTGGTAGGCGCTCGGCAGTGATGGAAGTCTAGCGGGCGCGGGAGGGAAATCCTTGACCTCCGTCAACCATCCGCGTGCCAACCCCCGGGGGTTATTTGAGGGTGGCGAGCCAGGTGGCAATTGCCCGCATCTCCTCTTCGTTGACCAGGTGCATGACCCCCTTCATGGCCAGGGTCTGGCCATTGTTGCGGGCACCCGAGGCGATATCCTTCATCTGATTGAAGGCATAGTCCGCGTTCTGACCGGCCAGTTTCGGGTAGACGGGCAGGATGGGGGTCTTGGCGTCCTTACCGTGGCAGGAGAAACAGGTCTTCTTCTGGAACAGATCGGCACCGTCGAGTGCCATGGCCTGGCCCGCGAAGCCCAGAACCAGGACCGCGAGCCCTGCGCCAATGATCCGCTGGTTGAAGATGTGCATGGGATAACCTCAGAGTTAGATGGGTTTGAGTGTTCAGAGGCACGGAGGGGGCCCGTGGCCCCCTCCGCTTAGGTCTGCCTTAACCGGAGTCCGCTACTTGACCTTCTTGGCCTGGTTCTGCTCCAGATAGGTCTTGGCACGCAACCCAAGGTCTGCGGTCTTGACCTGATACTGCCACCACTGGTTCGCCCAGAGCATGGCGTTCTGCCAGTCTTCCTTACCGGCGGCCTCGTCAGCCTTCTTCTTCGCCCCCTCGGCATGGCCGAGCTGGTCGGTGGCGTCTTCCACCAGAGCGACCACGGTGGGGAAGTCCTTGTAGTTGTGGCTGGTGATGAAGGCCACCACCTGGTCGATGACCGCCTGGGTCTCCTGGTTGGTCTTGACCTGGGTCTGGTAGTCCGCCTTGGTGTAGGCGGTGCCTTCCTTCATCTTCGCCTCGCCGGTCTTAAATCCCTTGTTCGTCACCAGTAGGTAGCCCTGCATCTCCAGGAGCAGCGCCGAGCAGAACTCGGTGCAGTAGTAGGGGTAGACACCCACCTTGTCGGCAATGAAGGTGGCCGAGGCGGTCTTACCGGGCTCGATGGAAAGCTGGACGTTCTGACCGTACATGGCGAATCCATGCACCTCGTCCTGGGCCCGCTCGAGGTTGGTCAGATGGAGGCGAACCGTATCGCCCTCCTCGGCCTCGATGATCTCCGGGGTGATGTGGGAACGGATGACGGTGCCAAGCACCTCTACCGTGCATTTGCCCTGGGCGTCGCAGGTGCGCTCGGTCTTCTCGCGGCCGGCGCGGGCGGCGAACGGCGACTTCTCATCGGTGCGGCTGTTCCAACCGGACTTGTAACGTACCTCCGGCTGCAGCTTGTCCGCCTTGATCGCGACTACATAGTGCGGCTCACCGAGCGGCAACGGCATGTCGTAGAGGAGCTGCATCTTCTCCCCGCTGATGTCGATGAGCTGGTGGTTCTGCGGATGTAGCGGTCCCACCGGGTTGAACCGGTCGATGGCCAGCTTGTTCAGGGCCACCAGGTACTTGCCATCGGGCGTGACGGAGTCGCCCTCCATCGCCATCAAGTGGCCGACGTTGTACTGGATGGGAAGCTGATCGAGCACCTTACCCTCGCAGTAGTTCCACTTGGTGATCATGGAGTCCACGTAGATCGAGGTGTAGGCCACGCAGGGCTTGGCGTCATACTGGGTATGCAGCGGTCCCAGACCCACCTGGACCTGGGTGTGGAGGGCGTCCTTCAGCGCGATGATCGGGATGCCATAGGGGTCTTTGCCCTCGAACTTTTTGCCCTCGATGGCCTTCATGATCTTGTCGAAGCTGTACACCCAGGTGTGGCTGTCGAGCTTGCCCGACACCGTGATGTACTTGCCGTCGGGGGTCACATCCGCGCCGTGGGGGCTCTTGGGCTCAGGGATCAGATACAACAGACCCTCCTTAATCGCCTGTTCCATGGGGATCAGGTACATGCCGTTCTTCTTCTGTACCTTGCCCGCCTTGACCAGCTCGGCGGCCTTCTTCCAGTTGGTGATGTGCAGGAAGTCGGTGTCCTTCGAGGAGCAGCCGGCCTCGAACGGGGGACGCCCGCGCTCGATGCCGCCCACATAGCGCTCGGAGCAGAAGGAGTTGGTGAAGCCCCAGCCGTAGCTGTCCTTTTTGCCGGCGTCCGAGAGATCCTGGCTATAGGGGGGCAGCTCGAAGGTGAAAGAGTTTTCCGGATCGATGCGGCCCTTCTCGCTGTTGAAGCTCCAGTAGGTGAGGCCGCCGCGGTATTTGTCGTTGAACTCCTCCAGGGGGGCGAAATCACCCTTGTAGGGCGCGGCGTACTGGGTGGCCTCCATCACGTACTCGGTGTTGGGGGTAACGAAGGCACCGCCGTGCTCCGAGCGGAACAGCGGATTGACCACGATCTGCTTGGTCTCGAAGTCATGCAGATCGATCACCGCCAGACGCGGGTTGGCCTTGTCGTTGATGAACAGGTACTTGCCGTTGTACTCACCCTCCGTCTCGGAGATGGCGGGATGGTGGGTATCGCCGAAGCTAATGTCCTTACCGTCGATGCGACCCTGGGCCAGCACCGCCTTGGACTCGTCGTCAAAACCGTAGCCCTGCCAGGGCTCGGGTGTGAATACCCCGATGTACTTGAGGATGCGCATGGAGGGGATGCCGTAGACGATGACCTGTCCAGACTGACCGCCAGAGCTAAAGGCCAGGTACTCATCGCGTCCGCCGCTGGGCGTATAGGTCTTCGCCGCCGCCAGCACGTCCTTTTCCGTGAGGCCGCGCGCCTTCATCACCTCATCGAGGGTCTGGGCGTGAACGAAGGGGACCGACGCGCCCAGCCCAAAGCCTAGTCCGAGCGCGATGGAGATGGCCTTTTGCACCTTGGTACTCATGAGATCCTCCCTAAGAGGTAAGCGAGAAGAGGTAATCGGGGTTCTGTTCGACAGGCATGGAGGGGGTAGACAACCCCTCGCATAACCTAGGAGCTACTGGCTCAAGCGCCCTTGACTTAGGTCAAATTCGGCAAGAAGTGCGTGATTTCACGCAGGTCTGCGAGGGTCCTGCGGTTGAATGCCGCGCGGAGATCAACGCGGGAGCCGGGTGGTCCTCGGTCGGTGGGTCAGTGGAGCGCGGGGGTGGCGGTTAACCCGTGGCCAGGGTCAGGCCAAGGGCCAGCAGCAATCCGTGCAGCACCATGGCGGCGATGGTCAGCGGGATCGCCGAGCGCAGGCGCGCGGGGGTGGTGGCATGACGCAGTACCTCCGTTGCGGCCTTCAGGCTCAGTGGCAGTGCCAGCAGGGCAAGCAGTGCACTGGGGGGCACGGCGCCGGCGGCAACCAGCCCTCCGAGCAGCAGATTGGCACCGCCCACGATGCCCAGATAGCCCCAGCGCCCGCGTTCGGGGCCGAGGCGGACGACCCAGTGGCGCTTGCCGGTGAGATCGTCGGCACGCCGATCGGGGAACTGGTTGACGTAAAGCAGCGCGGCCACCATCAGCCCGTAGGGTAGGGAGACCCAGAGTGGCAGAAGCGCGAAGCCGCCGCGCTGCACCAGGTCGCAGCCGACCACGATCAACAGGCCAAAGCCGAGCGCAACGCTGATCTCACCCAGCCCGCGGCTGTTCAGGGCCAGCGGGGGAGCGGAGTAGGCCCAGCCGAGGAACATGCCGGCGAGTCCGACCCCAACGAGTCCCCAGCCCGCGAAGGGTAACAGCAGGCACCCGATCAGCGCGGTGATACCGAGCAGGACGTAGCCGAAGCGGGCCATCTGCTCCTCGGTCAGGACGCCGTTCTGGATGAAGCGGCTGCCTCCGGTGAAGGGAAACAACCGCTCGGTGTTGGCGGCGTCGGTGCCGTTGCGGGCATCGTAGTAGTCGTTGAGAACGTTTACCCCCGCGTGCACCGTCAGGGCACCCAGAATGCTCAGCCAAGCGGTACCCGGGTCCAGCGCCACCCCCGCTGCGCGAGCGGTCGCGAGTCCGAGCAGGCAGGGCACGAAGCTGGCCAACAGGAAGGGTGGCCGAGTGGCCGCCAGGTAACGGCTCCAGGCGGTCGGAAACTTGGACGGAATGGGCTCTTCGATGGTGAACACGTGGCCGGGCCTCGTCATCGCCCCCATCGGAGAGGGGGGCAGGTCTGGATTGTTACGGAAAGGCGCAGAAACATCCATGAACACGAGCCGGAGACCCCTTCCCGCAACCGAGGCGCGGAAGGGGTGGTCAACCGGGACGACCGTCCACGCGGGGGCGGGCCAGCATGGGGCCGTGGACCAGGGCGAACAGGACGAACGCCACCACCCAGCAGATCCCAGAGAGCAGGACCCAGCCCGGATAGACGCTGGCCCAGAGCATGGGGCCGAAAACCCGCAGCAGGGCTGCGACATTGATCAGCACGAAGGCGAGGGTCATGGCGGTGCCCGCGCGCATCTCACGCCCGGTGTGGCCGAGGGTCACCCGCGCCATCATGCCAAGGGTCAGGGTCCCGATGGCGCCGAGGGTCAATGCATGCACCGCCAGGTTGGCTGGCGCCCAGCCCCAGGTGGCGATGCCCTCGAGAACGAGCCCCACGCAGAGCCAGCCGAGCGCGGTGTAGAGCACCCAGAGGATGGGGATACCCCAGACGCCCCGCTGGTGCCAGCCGGCGAGACGAAATGCCTGTAGCAGACCCAGTGCCAGCGCGAGTGTCCCCACAACGTAGGCGGGGGCGCCGGCAAGGCGAGTAGCGGCCAGCACCAGCAACAGCGCGAAGCCGGAGCGCTCCACCCAGGGGCGCACGCGCACCTTGGCTCCGGCGACGCCGCGCTCGGTGAAGAAGGGCATCACCCGCCCGGCGACCCAGAGCACGAGAAGCACCAGGAGATCGGCCATGAGGTAGGTGCCAGCGCGCGCGAGATTCCCAGCCAGCCCCAGAGCCTCCGCGTGCACCAGCGCATTCGCCCCCGCCATAGCCAGGATCAGCGCGAGGAACCCTCGGTTGACCCGGTTGCCCCCAGCCCACACCGAGCGGAACAAGCCCAGCGCCAGCAGGGGCAGAAAGGCGAGGTCGGTCAGTGCGATCAGGACCGGCGGCAGCCCCGGCCACCAGGGCAATACCCGACCCGCCAGCCAGACCAAGGCCAGGGCGGCCAGGGGTGCGCCCGTGGGGGTGTCGATCCCGGTCCAGTTGCGCACGGCGGTGAGGAGAAAGCCGGCAACCACGGCGGTGGCATAGCCAAACAGCATCTCGTGGCTGTGCCACCCGACCCGTCCATAATAGGCCTCCGGTGTGAATCCCCGGTGCCAAAGCAGGACCCAGGCCAGGATCAAGGCGATGGCAGCAAGCGCTGCCAAGAGAAAAAACGGCCTAAAACCCAATGCAAGCAGCACAAACCTCGTGCTTTTTTTAAGCTCTGGTTCGGCCCCGGCGATGCGAAACTGTTGCAATGCTGTAACCTCCTTCCTTTAGCGTAGGGCCCAGGGTCGGTGTGGCCTTGACAAGGGTCAAGCGGACGACGGGTGGACCACCTCCTCGGCGGGTGCCCTGGTCATTCCCGCCCGCGAGCCCGGCCCGTGGCGGCCAATGCGCATTTCTGTCTTGTTGTCAGCCTAGTGAATAGGCTAGCCTCACGCCACCCCGACCAAGCGGGTAGAATCGGGTGTCGCCCCACGAGGGACTCGGGGTGCGCGGAGGGAGGCCGAAACGTCTTGGGTGGGGGTTTTCAGTAGTTACCGAACCATTGACGATGCCGATCATTGACGATTTGAGGTCCTGTTACCTGCTGCAGCGCCTGTCCGAGGAGCAGATCCAGCGGTTGTCGCAGCGGGCTTTTCGGGTTCATCTGAGCGAGGGTCAAATACTCTTCAACCAGGGCGAGCCCGCGGATCGGTTTTTTCTCATGCTGAGGGGGCTGATCAAGTTGTACCGCCTCTCCCCCAATGGCAACGAGAAGATCATCGAGATCATCGGGCCGGGCAACACCTTCGCCGAGGCCATGATGTTCCTCGAACGCCCAGGATACCCGGTTTGTGCCACCGCTTTGACCACCTCCGAGCTGGTCAGCATCGATGCACGCGACTTCCGCCAACTGCTGAGCGACTCGGTGGGCACCTGCTTCATCCTGCTCGGCGACATGAGCCAGCGCCTGCGCGGGTTGATCCGCCAGATCGATGATCTGACGCTGCACACCGCCACCAACCGCGTCGCCGCTTACCTTCTGACAAAGTCGCGGGAGGAGGGTATGGAGTTTAATCTGGACATCCGCAAAGGGGTGCTCGCCTCCCGGTTGTCGGTGAAGCCAGAGACCTTCTCGCGGATCATCAAGCAATTGAATGAGCGCGGCATCGTTCGGGTGGACGGATTCCGGGTTTGTGTGCTCAAGCTCGATGCCCTGGAGGCCCTGGCCGAGATCACCGGTCTGGAGGATTCAGGACCGGGGGCCGCGGCGAGGTCCCTGTATCCTTGTCCGCCGTTCAAGCGCGGGTGACGCTCGGCTTCCCGCGCCGGCCAGCCGCCGGCAGGGTGCGCTGGACGTGGCCGTTCCGGTGTCCGCCGACCGATCGATAGGCGCTGGTTCCAGACTAATGCTCACCCTTGGTGCGCAGCAGCCCGGCGAGGCGGTTGCCCTGCTTCTGGGGACCCCCGCGGGGGAATAGCCGGTGCAGATAGTGGTTATTGCCGCGCTCCGGACCCCACACCTGGCGGAAGTGGCGGATGATGTCTCGTACCTGCGCCTGAATGCCGTGCTGCTCGAAATGATCACGCAGGAATCGGATCACCTCCCAGTGCTCCGCCCCCAAGGGCAGCACCTCCACCTCCGCCTGGGCCCGCACGAAGTCCTCGGACCAGTCACTCAGGTCCACCAGGTAGCCTTCGCTGTCAGTGAGGATGTCGCGCCCCGCCACCCTCAGGCCGCGGGTCTGCATGCTGGCGTAGGCCACGCTGCCTTGGTGGCTGCCACCCGGGGCGCCCTGTGTCTCGACCCCGCCGGAGGTCAAGGGGGACCACAGGCCGATATTCAGCTCCCCTTCGATGCGCCCCTGGAAGCGCGGAATGCCCTCCACCAGCACCTTGCCGCTGGTGGGGGCGAGATCAAACGCCGCCCACCCCGAGCGGTCGGTTAAGGTGCGCAGCGGCGGTGACGAGCCATCGGGGACCAGCGTCAGGTTGGCGCGCTTGACGGGCTCCCCGGTCGCTTTGATGAAGATGCGGATGCGAACCCTGGCCACTTCCTCGCTCCTTAGGTGCTGCAACGAACCTAGGACGAAAGGGCGGCTGGCGACCTTGATCGAAATCAAAACCAACCGGGCGCGGAGTGGGCATCCTAGGGGGCACCGTCATGATGCATTATCACGCTTTGCCACGTTTGGATCACGACCATGCCCGACACCACCCTAACCTCCTCGACCGCGCCCCGTTTCCCCCTCCCGCTCGCCATTCCGCTGGGGCTGATCCCGCCAGGGGTGCACAGCACCGGGCTTGCCCTGGTGCTCAATCAGGTGTTTGCCCGGTCTCTGCGGGAGGGGGAGCTCGAGTTCCTCAGCGGGCGACTGGTGGAGATCCGCATCCCGGATGCGCGGGTCACCTTCCGCCTGACCCTGCGCGGGGGGCGGTTGGAGGCGGCCCCGAGCGAGGGACGTCCCGATACCCGCATCGAGGGAGCGGCCCTGGATTTCCTGCGGCTGGCCACCCGCCAGGAGGATGCCGACACCCTGTTCTTCAACCGGCGGCTGCGTTTCAACGGTGATACGGAGCTTGGGCTATATGTGAAGAATTTCCTCGATGCCTTTGAACCACCTACTGAATTGGCGGCATTGCTCGAGGGTATGGGCAAACTGGTCCAGCGCTTTGGCGGTTAAGCGCAGGCGTTTTCCGGGGCATTAGAACGCGGTCTGCGGCCAGGCTAGGGCCTTCATCCCGGCCTGTCCAAACCAGTAGCCGTCCGCGGGCCCGGTCGGCATCAGCCGGTGTAGGCCCTCCTTGGCGGACGCCAGATCGATCTC
>JAEHCY010000212.1 GCA_016880695.1 Chromatiaceae bacterium
AGCGAACGCAGCGTCTATCGGCTGATCCAACGCTACCAACTGACCCACGTCGCCTAGCGCGCGCCGACCGCGAGCCCTTGTTGGCCTGAGCCACCGGGATGCGCGCGGTCGAGTCCAGGAAAACCCCTGGGGAGAAACTATTTTAGCAATTCGTTAATTAGTATTATTATCTTCATACGATTTTGCCTGCTCGGCCGCCCGCGGGGCGGAGACAGTGAGCGGCCCTCGGTGGGGCGCCTTCGCCTGCGGCAGTTGTGCTAGCGAGCACCCCAACAATCGAAATCGGTTTGGAGGTCCCGCCGATCCCCGCCCCCGCACGGGAACCCTTGGGGACCACTGCAACACCAGGGAAAACCGCAGCGATCACGCCTGACGATGACGGTCTCGGCTCACCTCCCCGTACTCAAACTCCGCTCTCGGGCGATGGGCACCACTCGCGCGGGTCTGCTGATCGCGCTCTGCGCCTCGGTATACGCCTACGCCGACGATGGCCGAGAGACCCCGTTGCCACAGGCGGCCGAGGCAGAAGGCGAGGCCATCGGCCGCCCGGCCCCCTGGCTAGACGAGGTGCGCGCCCAACGCCAGGCCTCGGAGGCCCGCCGGGAAGCGACGCGCAAGGCAATGGATACCCACCGCCGCTGGATCGACCCCTGGGGCGCCGCGCAGCGCGAGGCGCGGGAGAAAGAAATAGACCAGCGCCGTCAGGCCACGCGGGAACGAATCGAGCAGGAACGGGAGCAACTGCGTGCGCGACGCCCGCCGATCGCTCCCTTCCCAGAGATACCGCCACCTCCGGTCCCGCCCTGGGGGGAGCCCCAGGAGTCCTTCGGAACCGAACCGCCCGGTTGGGACAACCGCTGGTACTACCAGGGCTACTGAGCGGTTGCGAAGAAACCCGCGCGCGGGGCATGAGCACAGCTCGCCCGGCGGACAATTCCCGAGAAAAAACCGCGAGATAGGCTAGGGACACGGGGGTGGACGCCCGCATCGGGTCGCGCAGAAGATAGGCTCACCACCGCTGAGCCTTTTCTGGGGAGCTTCGGTCGTGCACTTCGGCAACGAGTTCCAGCGCGTTTCCATCGGGATCGCGGCAAAACAACGCAGCCCGACCCGATCGGCTGCGGGTATAGGCGATCCCGGCGCGATCGAGCCGCTGGGCCAACCGCGCGAGGTCGGTCACCGTCAAGGCGACGTGCCGATCGCGTCCACCGTGGAGCGGTCGCCCCGCGGTGGGGTCCGGATTGGGAAGCTCCAGCAGGTGGATCTGCCGATTCCCCACCCACAACCAAGCGCCGGGATAGCCGAGATCGGGGCGGTTGTTGTCGCGCTCCAACCCCAGCACATCCCCATAGAAGACCATCGCCCTTGGGGTATCGCTGACCAACAGGCTGACGTGGTGAAGATCGCTAACGGGCCCCATGTCGTCTCGGCGCCGCACCGGGAGAGGTATAAAGATATCCCAAACAAAACCATCTCACCTATACTAACCTGCCCGACGCAGGGCCGGGATCCTGCTGGCAACCCAATTTGCCTGACCCATGAATCCAGACCTGGCCAAGCTCCAGCCCTACCCTTTCGAGAAGCTCGCCGCCCTCAAGTCGGGCGTCACCCCGCCTGCGGACCTCGCCCCGATCACCCTGTCGATCGGTGAACCGAAGCACCCCACCCCGGGGTTGATATCCGCGGCCGTGCGCGATCATCTGCATTACCTCGCCACCTATCCCACCACACGGGGAATCGCAGCGCTCCGGGAGGCCATCGTCAGGTGGCTTGAGCGGCGTTATCGGCTTCCGCTGGAGACTCTTCACCCCGACCATCACGTCCTTCCCGTGAACGGTACCCGGGAGGCCTTGTTCGCCTTCGCCCAAGCGGTGATCGACCGCCAGCGCAAACCCCTGGTGCTGATGCCCAACCCCTTCTATCAGATCTACGAGGGCGCCGCCCTGCTCGCCGGAGCCAGCCCGATCTATCTGCCCTGTACCCCCGCGACCGGCCTCATCCCGAACTTCTCTCGGGTTACGCCGGAAACCTGGAAGCGCTGTCAACTGCTCTACCTCTGCTCGCCAGGAAACCCCACCGGGGCGGTGATCCCGCTGGAGACCCTGCAACGGCTGATTGAGCTGGCCCAACAGCACGACTTCGTCATCGCCGCAGACGAATGCTACTCCGAGCTCTTTTTCGATGAAGCCGATCCGCCGGTGGGACTGCTGCAGGCCGCGGCGGCCATGGGACTGCGAAGCTTTCGCCGCTGCGTGGTCTTCCATAGCCTGTCCAAGCGCTCCAATGCCCCCGGCCTGCGCTCAGGCTTCGTCGCCGGCGACGCTGAGATCATCGACCGCTTTGCCCTCTACCGCACCTATCACGGCTGCGCCATGCCGCTGCAGCACCAGGTGGCCAGTACCCTCGCTTGGGGTGACGAGGCCCACGTCGTCGCCAACCGCGCGCTCTATCGGGAAAAGTTCGCTCAGGTGCTGGAGATCCTCGCCAGCGCGCTTCCGGTCACTCGCCCCCAGGCCGGCTTTTACCTGTGGCCGGAAACCCCCATTGACGACACCGCCTTCACCCGCGACCTGTTCCAGGCGGAGAATGTCACCGTACTGCCGGGCAGCTTCCTCTCCCGTGAGGTCGAGGGGGAGAATCCTGGGGCTGGCCGCATTCGCCTGGCCTTGGTGGCACCCCTCGACGAGTGCCTGGACGCCGCCCATCGGCTGCGCCGTTTTCTGGAGCGGTTTTAGCCCGATCCGCGCACCCTATCGCCTTTCATCATCGGAGCCAAAACATGAGCGACCCCCGGACCATCATCAGCGATGCCTTCGAGCACCGAGCTGAGCTCAACCCCCGAAACGTCGGCACCCAGATTCGCGATGCGGTCATGGAGACCCTCGAACGTCTCGATCGCGGTGAGCTGCGGGTGGCGGAAAAGCGCGACGGCCAGTGGGTTGTCAACGACTGGGTGAAGATGGCGGTAGTGCTGTACTTCCGCATCGAGGACAACCATTTCATCAAGGGCGGCTTCACCAACTACTACGATAAGGTGCCCTCGAAATACGCCGACCTAAGCTCGCGGGAGTTTCGCGACGGCGGCGTGCGCGTGGTGCCACCCGCCACGGCGCGCAAGGGTGCCTACATCGCGCCGGGCTGCGTGCTGATGCCCTCCTACGTCAACATCGGCGCCTATGTGGACACGGGTACCATGGTGGACACCTGGGCCACCGTCGGCTCCTGTGCGCAGATCGGCAAAAACGTCCACCTCTCTGGCGGTGTGGGTATCGGGGGGGTGCTCGAGCCGGTGCAGGCGGCGCCCACCGTCATCGAGGACAACTGCTTCATCGGGGCACGCTCCGAGGTGGTGGAAGGGGTCGTGGTCGAGGAAGGCTCCGTGCTGTCCATGGGGGTTTTCATCGGGGCCAGCACCAAGATCTATAACCGTTCTACGGGCGAGATCCTCTACGGCCGGGTTCCGGCCGGATCGGTGGTGGTCCCGGGCAGCCTGCCGGCGAAGGACGGGAGCCACAGCCTCTACTGTGCGGTAATCATCAAGCAGGTGGACGCCCGCACCCGCGGCAAGGTGGGTATCAATGAGCTGTTGCGCGACATCTAGCCGAAGACACCGCCCAGCGTGCCCGTCCTCGCCCGGGTTCCCACGGCGACAGCCAGGGCTGTCCGCCGCGTCTCGCCCTTAATCGGTTCGGTTGATGGCGTCCTCGGTCCTTGATCTCGCCGCGGAGTTGATCCGCCGTCCCTCCGTGACACCCGAGGACGGCGGCTGCCAAGAAATCCTGATTGCACGGCTCGAGCGACTGGGTTTTACCATTGAGCGCCTGCCCTTCGGCGAGGTGACCAACCTCTGGGCACGCCGGGGCAGCGCGACACCACTCTTTTGCTTCGCGGGCCACACGGATGTGGTGCCCACTGGCCCGTTGGAGCACTGGGATTCCCCGCCCTTCGAGCCCTCGGTGCGCGCGGGCCGGTTGTACGGGCGGGGTACCGCCGATATGAAAGGCAGCCTGGCGGCGATGATCCTCGCCACCGAGGCCTTTCTCGCTGCCCACCCTAGCTATCGGGGATCGATCGCCTTCCTCATCACCAGCGACGAGGAGGGCCCAGCCACCGACGGCACGGTCCGGGTGATCGAGCGGCTGCAGGCGCGCGGCGAAGGCATCGACTATTGCCTAGTGGGAGAGCCCACCAGCGCGGAGTACCTCGGCGATACCCTTAAGAACGGCCGTCGGGGGAGTCTGAGCGGCTGGCTGACTGTCCACGGCAAACAGGGGCACGTCGCTTACCCTCATCTGGCGAAGAACCCCTTGCACGTCTTCGCCCCAGTCTTGGCTCGGCTCTGCGCAGAGCAGTGGGACAGGGGCAATGCCTCATTCCCGCCCACCACCTTCCAGATCGCCAACCTGCACATGGGCACCGGGGCGGACAACGTCATCCCTGGGGAGCTGGAGCTCCAGTTCAACTTCCGGTTCTCGACCGAGCTCGATGCCGATCGGATTGCCCAGCGGGTGGAGACGATCCTGGCCGAGGGGGATTTCGCCTACGACCTGCGCTGGCGGCTCTCGGGCAACCCCTTCCTCACGCCGGCTGGGGCCCTGGTTTCGGCAACCCGAGAAGCGGTTGCCGCGGTGACCGGGCGAATTCCCGAGCTCTCCACCTCAGGGGGCACTTCCGACGGGCGCTTCGTGGCACCCACGGGGGCTCAGGTGGTGGAATTGGGGCCCCTCAATGCGACTATCCACCAGGTCAATGAGCATGTGGAGATCGCGGATCTGGAGCAGCTCGCCCGCATCTACCAGGACCTGCTCGCGCGACTACTCACTTAGAAGCGGCGTCCCCCATCGGGCAGCACGATATTGAGCTCCAGAATCTCGCGGGTGCCTTCCTGTTCGTAGGTGACAGAGATCGCCTCTTGGTCGACCTCCACATACTTGCGAATGACCGCAAGGATCTCCCGCTGGAGGTTCGGCAGATACGAGGGTCGGCTGCGCTCGGCCCGATCATGGGCCACCAGGATCTGTAGACGCTCTTTGGCGACGGATGCCGAACCCGCCCGCCGCGAGGACGCCCGAAAGAAATCCATGAGGCCCATGGCTTACCCTCCAAAAAGCCGGCTGAAAAAACCCTTCTTCTGGACATCCAGAAATCGATGCGGCAGGTCGTCACCAAGATAACGGGCGACCACATCCGCGTAGGCCTGACCCGCATCGGAGGTGCGATCCAGAATCACCGGCACACCCGAGTTGGAGGCGTTAAGTACCGTCTTCGACTCAGGGACCACGCCCAGCAACTGCATCGAGAGAATCTCCTGAACATCCTCGACGCTCAGCATCTCGCCCTTCACCACCCGTTCGGGTGCGTAGCGCGTAATCAACAGATACTCCCTGATCGGCTGGGCATTGTTCTCCGCCCGGCGGGACTTGCTCGAGAGCAGTCCGAGCATGCGATCGGAATCGCGCACCGAGGAGACCTCCGGATTGGTGACGACGAGGGCGTCATCGGCAAAGTACATGGCCATCATGGCCCCTCGTTCGATGCCTGCCGGGGAATCGCACACCACATAATCGAACGTCTGTGAGAGTTGCTCCAGCACCCGCCCGACCCCTTCCTTGGTGAGCGCGTCTTTGTCCCTGGTCTGGGAGGCCGGCAGGACGTAGAGGTTATCGTTGCGTTTGTCCCGAATCAGGGCCTGGTTGAGATTGGCCTCGCCGTTGATGACGTTGACGAAGTCGTAGACCACGCGCCGCTCGCAGCCCATGATCAGGTCCAGATTGCGCAGGCCGACGTCGAAGTCGATCACGGCGGTGCGATAGCCGCGTTCCGCCAAGCCCATGGCCACGGCCGCACTGGTGGTGGTCTTACCCACACCCCCCTTGCCAGAAGTCACAACGATGATGCGTGCCAAATCTCTTTCCTCGATTTCCGTGTGGTTCATCCCCCCTCCCCGATACCTTACAACCTATCGATGTGGAGGGTCCTCTCGTTCAGGTACACCTGTGCCGGCTGCCCTTTGATTTCGGGTCCGATATTCTCGCTGATGCGGTAGTGGCCAGCCACGGACACCAGCTCGGCCTGCAGGTTCTGGCAGAAGATCCGTGCCTCCGTATTGCCCTTCATTCCGGCCAGCGCGCGACCGCGCAGGGCGCCGTAAATATGGATGTTACCATCCGCCATGATCTCCGCCCCCGAGCTCACCGCGCCCACCACCGTGAGGTCCGCCCCCGGGGCATAGATGCGCTGGCCCGAACGGACCGGTCGGGTAACCAGCTTGAAGCTCTCCGCTCCCGGCTTCGGCGCCGAGGGTTTCCCCGCCGGAGCCTCCGCCGCGGCTGCCTGTGGCTCAGCGGCCTCTGGGGCTCGGCGCACCACCGATTCCCCCAGAATGGCCAGCTCCATGGCCGCGGCGGCCTGGTTCTGTGCCGCCGTGCCCCCCCGAATGCCCACCGGAATCATGCCGTAGGCGCGTAACAGACCCACCAGCAGGGGAAACTCAACCGCTCCCTCTCCGGCGCGAAAGTCCTTGAGATCGACCACCACCGGTGCGTTATGGAAAAAATCCGGTGCCAGCTTGACCTTTGCCCCCAATTGCTCGGCCACCGCGTCCATGTCGTTGCCGAAGAGCCGGAGGACCGGCAATGTAAAGGTGCCGGCCTTGAGCTCAAACAGGGTCAGAGAGGACTGGGTATCTTGGTTTAGGGGCATGAGCTTATCCGACTCGCTGGCGCATTACGTCCAAGGAAACACTGGTCGTGGCGCCCATCCGCGTTTCGACGACCCTGCGGCCAGATCACGGGAGCACCCTGCGGACTGAACATCCCGGCTTAACGGATTAACCGGGCGGCCACCCCATGGGCCTGCCGCCAATCACGTGGAGATGGATGTGAAAGATAACCTGGCCGGCCTCGGCGTTGCAGTTCATCACCGTGCGATAACCGCGCTCGCTGATCCCATCGCGTAGCGCCACCTCCCTGGCCGCCAGGAACATGCGGCCGACCAGCGGCGAGCTCAGCTCGTCGAGATCATTGAGGGTGTCGATGTGGCGCTTGGGGATCACCAGGACATGGGTCGGCGCAAGTGGCGCAATATCGCGGAACGCCAGCACTTCGTCGTCTTCATAGACCCGGTCGGCCTGCAATGCGCCGCTGGCGATCTTGCAGAAGATGCACTGATCCAAGAGGGTTCCTCCCGTTCGCAATCAGACGTCGTGGCGACCGGTGAAGGCGTGCCGTAGGGTGCCACTGTCCACGTATTCGATCTCGCCCCCCACGGGAACGCCCTGCGCGATGCGCGTGGCCCGCACCCCATGGTGGCGCGCCAGCTCGGCCAGGTAGTGCACGGTGGCCGCCCCCTCCACGGTGGGGTTCACCGCCAAGATCACCTCCCGCACCTCGCCTTCGGCAAGCCGAGCTGCGAACTCCTCGAGGCCAAGCTCCCGCGGGCCAATCCCGTCGAGGGGCGACAACCTCCCGCCCAGCACGAAATAGAGCCCACGATAATCCGTCGCCTGCTCGATGGCCATCACCTCGGAGGGGTTCTCGACCACGCACAGGAGCCCAACATTGCGCTCCGGGTTCGTGCAGAGGGCACAATCGCCCTGTTCGCTCAGGGTGCGACAGCGGCGACAACGACCGATCTTATCCATTGCCTCGGCCATCACCCGCGCCAAACGGCGACCGCCTTCCCGGTCCCGTTCGAGGAGATGGAACGCCATGCGCTGCGCCGATTTCGGGCCGACGCCCGGGAGGCAGCGCAGGGCTTCGATGAGCACTCCGAGCAGCGGTCGCGACATCGGTCAGAAGGGGAGCTTAAAGCCCGGGGGCAACGACAGCCCAGAGGTCAGGCTGGCCATGTTCTCCTGCATCTTGGCGGAGACTCGGTGCACTGCAGCATTCACGGCCGCGGCGACCAGGTCCTCGAGCATCTCCTTGTCGTCCGCCAACAGCGCTGGGTCGATCTGGACCCGCCGCACCTCGTGCTTGCCGTTCATGGTCACCGACACCATGCCGCCGCCGGACTCGCCGGTCACCTCCTCCTGTGCCAGACGCTCCTGGGCCTTCTGTAGGTCCTCCTGCATCTTCTGCGCCTGCTTGAGGATGTTGCCAAGTCCTGCCTTCATCATTTACCTCACCTCACCCATTGCCGCTCGGTTGTCTGTCCGCACCTTTTGACCGCTTTGTTGCGCCACCCGATCGCTGCGCCCGGTCCTCGCCTTGCTCTTCCTGATCGGCTACCGCGACTTGCGGCGAGGGACCTTAGTGCTCGGGACGCACGCGACGATCGCTTCACCCTCTCTCAAGTCTTAACGGGTTTCACGCTGCCCGGCAGCCACTGCGCCCCCAATTGATCCTGCAGCGCCCGGACCAGGGGATCCGCCATTAGAGTTGCCTCCGCCGCCTGCTGCCGCTCGGCCATTTCCCGGACCCGGCGTTGGGCTGGTGTTTCCCGCTCCGGGCGCTCCGCCTCCAGATGCAGCCGCACCGGCACCCCGAGGGCCTCCTCGATGGCGCGCTTCATACGCTCCTCGGTACTGGTCACCCTCAGTTGGTTGCAGGAGGGATCGAGCTTCAGCCGCAGGCTAGCGCCGTCCCAGGATACCAGCTCACAGTTGTGGGCCAACTGACTGGCAACCCCGCCTATTTTCAGACAGGCCACAAACTCATGCCAGTGCTCGGGTGTCGACAGGGGCCTCGGTCCGGCGGCGGGGGCGTTGCCTCCGATGGGCTCAGCGGCTCGGGGAGGCCGCTTGCCTGCGGCTGGCGGTTCGCTTGGGCCGCCACTGGCTGCCCGCGGCTCCTCCCTGGCGGGCTGGTGGCCGGACTCGGGCCGAAACGCCAGCATGCGCAACAGCACCATCTCCAGGCCGCTGCGGGGATCGGGCACCAGATTCAGGTCCTGTTGGCCGAGGAGCGCGATCTGGTAGAAGAGCTGCACGTCCTCCGCCGACAGGCGGCTCGCCAGCTCCCGGACCTGCTCTGCGCCGGAGGGATCGTCGCTCAACGTCTGCGGCACCTGCTGATACAGGGCGATGCGATGCAGCAGACGTAGAAGGTCCCGCAGCACCTGCGGGAAATCCGGTGTCTGCTCGGCCAGTTCCGCCACCCCGGCCAAAAGACGCTGGCCGTCGGCCTCCGCCAATGCCGCCAGGAGGTGAACCGACGCCTCCCGGCTCGCCAAGCCGAGCAGATCGCGGACCTCGTCCCCCAATACCTGCCCGCCGCCGTAGGCAATCGCCTGGTCCAGCAGGCTCAGCGCATCGCGCATGCTGCCCTCCGCCGCGGCGGCGAGGTAGCCCAAGGCCGCGGGCTCGAACGCAATGGCCTCCTGCTCCAGGATGTGGGCGAGCTGCCGGCGGATCTGATCGGGCACCAGACGCTTGAGGTTGAACTGCAGGCAGCGCGAGAGGACGGTGATCGGCACCTTCTGCGGGTCGGTGGTGGCCAGCAGAAACTTGACGTGGGGAGGCGGCTCTTCCAGCGTCTTGAGCAGGGCGTTGAAGCTGTGCCCGGAGAACATGTGCACCTCGTCGATGAGGTACACCTTGAAGCGCCCGTGGACCGGCGCGAATGGGACATTCTCCAGGAGCTCACGGGTCTGCTCGACCTTGGTGCGCGAGGCCGCATCCACCTCGAGCAGATCGACGAAACGACCCTCGTCAAGCTCCCGGCAACTGGTGCAACTGCCGCAGGGGGTCGCGCTCACCCCCTGCTCACAGTTGAGCGCCTTCGCCAGGATGCGCGCGATGGTGGTCTTGCCGACACCGCGGGTGCCCGTAAACAGATAGGCGTGATGGAGTTGCCCCCGATCCAACGCATTGACCAGCGCTCGCACCACAGGGTCCTGGCCGACCAGATCGGGAAACCTGCGGGGCCGCCACTTGCGTGCCAAGACTTGGTAAGACATGTCGCTTGTGGGTTGGGAGATGGGTCGCCGCCGGTGGTGGGCGCCAGTGTAACCCAATGCGGAGAGGGGGTCATGCGCCCTTTGCGGCGCGCTCGGAGGGGCGGCGGCCCCTACCAGCCACACCCCGGCACACGCCTCCACCGCTACGGCTGCTCCCTTCCGGGCCTGACCGGGTTCACGGCTTCAGGTTGCGAGGGGACCGGTAGGGTCCACCAAAAAAACGCGGCGCTCGCATCAACCTTCGGCCCTCCGCCCAAGCGGGGGCAAAAGTGCGAGCAGGCTGCCTCACGGATCGCCGCGAGGCCCGCAGAAGCTACCCCGCCTCGGCCCCTGCGTCAACCGTTCCACCGGGCGAGGCTTGAGGCAGGCACACCAGGAGGCGTCTCTCAGACCACGGGGGCGCCGTAACCGCGGCTAAAGGGCACCGGGCCCGAAAGCGCCAGACAATCGCCGTCGCGCAGCCGATGATCGCCCTCCACCCCACCGCCAAGGGAGCGGCTGATGTTGCGGCCATTGAGAAGCGAGAGAAATATCGCGCTGCCGGGCACCGCAAGCCTCGCCAGGGCATCGGCCACCGTGCTCCCGGCCGGCAGTTCCAGATGCCCCTGCCCATAACGCGACAGGCTGTTGAACAGGCGAACCTCGATGGTGATCCGCTCGGGCGTAGTGGAAGACTCTGGCATCGGTTGAATCTACCAACACGCGACCGCCGATCCTTGAGCAAGATCAAACAGACACGAGCGATTCTGATCGCTTCGGGGTACAAGCCGCCCCTAAACCAAGTGGGCCGACGCGGGTCGGAAACCCGGTCGGCCCATGGACTTCCTCAGATCTCTGGTGGGACGCCGCGCCCCCTCGCAGAGGCTGA
>JAEHCY010000213.1 GCA_016880695.1 Chromatiaceae bacterium
AGTCCTTCGTCGACAAGGGGCAGCAACACTACGAACACCAACAGCGCCAGCGCAGCATCGCAGCCCTAAAGCGTCGCGCCGCCACTCTGGGATTCAACATCACCCCGTCATCGGCAACCGCATGAAAACCGATGGCACCGAGTTTGTTTCTCAAGAGAGCGGTGTTGATCACCAGCACCGCCTTGCCCTGGTACTGGCAGAGATCCTGGGTCTCACCGGTTGTCAGGCTGGGGAACTGGTAGCGCAGAATGTCCGGGCACTCGCTGGCATCGACAGGCAAGGCCAGAAAGAAACCCGCCAACAGCAGCGCCACAGCGGCCCAGCGGTATCCCCTGGCCCGAACGGCAGCCTCGACCGTTGCGGATGACGGAGCATGAAATCGAGTAGCGGCAAGGCTAAGCATTGTTTTGTCCTGGACAATCCTCTGCGTAACGGTAACATGGGGGAGTGCAAACGGAACTCAACCACCCCACCACCGACGCAGTCCCGATGCCCGCCACCGATACCCTGCTACCCATCGGTGCCGTCGAGCGCGAAACCGGTCTATCCAAGGACGTGCTGCGCAAGTGGGAGGCTCGCTACGGTTTCCCCGCCCCGCAACGCGACCCTAAGGGCGAACGCGTCTATCCCGCCGAGCAGGTGCGCCGACTGCGGTCGATTAAGCGTCTCATGGACACGGGCCTGCGCCCTTCGCGCCTGATAGGGGAAGACGAAGCCGGCCTGGCGGCCCTGACTAGGGCCTGGGACACCCCGGTCGCGTTAGCCGAGCCCCCGCAGCCGTCATCGACAGCGCTGGACCTGCTGCGCATCCAGGATTCCCAGGGCCTGCGCCGAGCCCTCTACCAGCGGATGCTGAAGCAGGGACTGGAGCATTTTGTCCTGGACACCATCGCGCCCCTGAATCAAGCCGTGGGAGACGCCTGGGCCCGCGGCGACTTGCCCATCCACGCCGAGCACCTCTACACCGAGGCGGTGCACTGGGTACTGGGGGACGCCCTGGCCAGCATCTCCGACCCGGCTGGCCATCCGCGGGTGCTACTCACCACCCTGCCGGAAGAGCCCCACGGACTGGGCATCCTGATGGCGGCGACCCTGCTCGCTTTGGAGGGCGCCTATTGCATCTCGCTGGGCACGCGGACGCCGGCCGAGGACATCGCCCAAGCGGCGGGGAGCCAGGCAGCCGAGGTGGTGGCACTCTCCTTCAGTCTCAGCTATCCCCAGCGCCGCATCCTGCCGAGCCTTAGGGAACTGAAAGGGCGCCTGGGGGGGGCAATCGAGCTATGGGCGAGCGGGGCGGGCGCGGGACGACTCCCCCACACCGCATTCGAGGGACGTTTGCTGCCCCGCTTGGAGGATGCGCTCCCGGCCCTCAGCGACTGGCGCTCGGCTCGTGGCTGAGGCCCCTTAACCAAGTAGGTCCAATTTGCTCCGGGATACGCCTTGCCGCGCAGGGCTAGTGGGGGATGAGCGGCCTCCCAGCCGGGGTAACGCAGGGTATTTCCCTTACTCTAACCGCACCGACAGCCCACGGGGACCGCGTCTTGGTCCCTCAACCACTAGTGCTCGGCCGCTAGCTGCCGCTAGCCGAGGCGGCTGGTTCTCAGGCGATAAGTCGGCCCAACTAGATGACAAGGTTCCTTCGCGACCGGGCTACAGGCCCCCGGCTCAGTGCTGGATGACGATGGGGGTCCAGTCACTCACGGCGTTCCAGATCTCGTCCAACGCCTCGTTATTGACGGCAATACAGCCATCGGTCCAGTCGCGGCCGCGGAATTTGTAGTTGCCGGTGGCGAAAAGCCGCGGCTCGGGATAGCCGTGCAACATGATCATGCCGCCGGGGCGATCGCCACTTTCGAGAGCCGCGGCTCGGTCCTCGTCGTTGGGATAGGAGATGTGGATCGAGCGGTAAAAGCGGCTATTGGCCTTGCGCCAGTCGAGGACGTAGGTGCCCTCCGGGGTCTTTCCATCGCCTTCCTTGAGCTTCTTGCCCACGGGGTGGAAACCGAGCGCGATGTCGTACTCGCGATAGGGCTCGCCATTGCGAATGAGGTAGAGCTTGCGGTCCGACTTGTCCACCAGCACGGAGTCGGCGGGTGGCACATCATAGACAGAAGCCTGCAGGACCGAAGCCACCGAGAAAGCCAGCGCCGTCAGGATCAGCCTCATCTCAACGCCACCTCTTTAGTTAAGGTACTGTCACAGGTCCGTGCGCTAAATAATACAAAACATTGAACGCTGTCGCCAAGGGGAATCCCGGGTAGGGCCTGCGATGAGAACCATTCGGCGCGGGTAAACCCCCAGCCCGCGGGCGAGGGACTCCCTCCCCGCCTGGCCGGTGCCGTCGTTGGGGTCGCGTGTCCGCAGCCGACTCAGCGGTTGTGGATCAGTCGGCGGTGCGAGGATTAGCTGGCAACGGCTCAGTCCGCCACCAGCTTGTCATAGAAGCCCAGGAAGTCGTCGGGCGTTTCTCCCGCGCGCCACTCGATGGCGGCCCGCGGATGGGCATTCATCTGGCCGGTGATGTTGTAGGGAACCAGCGGCCCCCATTCGATTCGCCGCCGCAGATCGAGGAAGTGGTCCTGGATCACCTCGAGGATGGGACGAAGGTTGAACTTGGGATTTCGCAGAAACCCTAGCAGCAACTCGGTATGACAGTTCCCGGCCCCGCGGCCGAATCCGAAGATGGTGGAATCGACGCGGTTGCATCCGAGGATGATGGCCTCGATGGTGTTGGCGAAGGCGAGCTGGAGGTTGTTATGGGCATGGATGCCAATCTCCTTGCCGGTACCCTCCAGGGCTTTGGTGTAGCGGTTGTAGAGCATGTCGATCTGCTCGCGGTAGAGGTGGCCGAAGCTGTCGACGATCACCATCGTGCTGGCCGGCGTGGCGGCGATGGCCTCCAACACGGTATCGATCTCGGTCTCGCTGATGTTGGAAACCGCCATCAGGTTGGCGGTGGTCTCGTAGCCCATAGCGTGGGCGTGGCCGATCATCTCCACCGCCTCCGGGACCTGATGCGCGTAGAAGGCCACCCGGATCATGCTCAAGGGGCTCTGGTCCGCCGGGATGATGTCGGTTTCGCAGTCACTCTTGCTCGCATCCGCCATGGCGGCCAACTTCATGGCGGAGCCCTTGGCCTTGTGGTCGCCCACGATGCGGAGGAGATCATCCTCCTTGCAGTGCCGCCACGGACCGTATTTTTCCCTCGGAAACGCCTCCGGCGAGTTCTTGTAACCGATCTCCATGTAGTCGACACCCGCCGCGTCGCAGGCGCGGTAGACCGCACGCACGAAGCCATCGTCGAAGCGATGGCCATTGATGAGGCCACCGTCGCGAATGGTGCAATCGAGGACCTTGAGCTCCGGACGATAGGTGATCCAGGGCGCTTTATCAGACATGGGGCGAACTCCAGGGGTTCGGCGAAAGTGCGCAATGGTGCCCACTCGAAGTCCCTAACGCAAGGACTGGGCGCGCCGCAGCGCCGGCCTTTAGCTGACCTTTAGGAAGGCCCGAGGTTCTTGGCCACGCCGGCAACAGCGTTGTTGCGTGATGTCCAAGCACGACACGGCCACACCCTGGCTTCGAGTTACCCTACGAATCGGCGCCTGACCCGCCCCGCCAAACCCAGTGGTGGCCACTCACGGGGTCTGTTCCGGCTCGCGCCGACGCTGCGCACGGCGCTGGTGGATCCGAATGAGGGTAAACAGCGGCCCCGACAAGGCGTAGCCGATGGAGAGCAGAAAGAGAACCAGCGGCGGGTGGATGAACAACACAGCGAACCCGAGCATCATCACCACCACCACCATGAACGGGACTTTGCCCCGTACATCGAGCTCTTTGAAGCTGCTGTAACGGAAGTTGCTGACCATCAGAAGGCCCACCAGCGGCGTCAAAACCACCGCGAGCCAGCCAACGGCACTCGGTTCCACCGCATACTGGGTGCCCACCCACACGCTGGAGCTCAAGATCGCCGCCGCCGACGGGCTCGGCAGGCCCTGAAAGTAGCGCTTGTCCGCTATCCCAATCTGGGTGTTGAATCGGGCAAGGCGCAGTCCGGTGCAGGCCGCGTAGACGAATGCGGCCAACCAACCGATCTTCCCCAGCCCCTGCAGGGCCCACTGGAACATCACCAGAGCCGGAGCCAGACCGAAGGCCACCATGTCGGAGAGGCTGTCGTACTCGGCCCCGAACTCGGTTTGGGTATTGGTGAGGCGAGCGACCCGCCCATCGAGCCCGTCCATGACCATGGCCACCAGAATCCCGATCACGGCGGCTTCGAAACGGCCCTGGATCGCCGCCACGATGGCGTAGAACCCAAAGAACAGGACGGCGGTGGTGAACAGATTGGGCAGCAGATAGATGCCGCGGCGCTTGGCGGGTGCGTTGGTTTCCATAGGCCTGAACAGCAAGGAAAGGAGGGACCGGGCAGAGTATAGCCGTAAGGGGCGAGGCAAATCGACGCGACGAGCCGCGGCATCCAGCCGATGGGTCCTGAACCCGCAAAAATATTGTTGCGGAATTCGTCACAATTGCAGAAACCCAGAGGGACCCCGCCCTTGTCGGCCTCTCACCCTTGTCTACACTGACCTGTGAGTGGCACAACAGCAGGCACGCCCAAGGCGGGGAGAGACCTTTGACCCAGTACGTTGGCACCTACCGGTTCGACGCGCGGCCCGATCGCATTGATCTACGCGATCGCCCATACGTCCCGCCGCTGCGGTCGCTGGTTCCGCAGTACCCACTCCCGGAGGAGATCGAGCACCACCTCCCCCACTACCTCGAGGATGGCCTGGTACTCAACCAGGGCCGGGAGGGGGCCTGCACCGGTTTCGGTCTCGCCTGCACCATCAACTATCTTCTGTGGCGGCGCAGTGTGGTCCAGAACGGGGGACCACCACCCCGGCGGGTCAGCCCGCGCATGCTCTACCACCTGGCCCGTTTCTACGACGAGTGGCCGGGCGAGGACTATCAGGGCTCCAGTTGCCGTGGCGCGGTCAAGGCCTGGCACAAACATGGGGTCTGCTCCGATGATCACTGGCCCTATTGCGACGAGAAGAAGCGGGTCCGCTTCATCGAGCCCCGGGCGGACTGGGAAGAGGATGCGGCAACCCACCCCCTGGGGGTCTACTACCGCATCGACAACCAGAGCCTGGTGGACATGCAGGCGGCAATTCTTGAAGTGGGTGCCATCTACGTCTCCGCGCAAGTCCATCGCGGGTGGAACCTGGGCCATGACGACTCCGAGCAGGTTTCCCACGATTCGCTGCCCGAAATCCCCTGGGGCGACGACACCCCCACCGAAGGCGGGCATGCCTTCGCCCTGGTCGGCTACAACGCACGCGGTTTCATTGTGCAGAACTCCTGGGGCGAGCGTTGGGGGTACCGGGGCTTCGGCGTCTTGAGCTACCCCGACTGGGTCAGCAACGGGCGCGACGCCTGGGTCTGCGTGCTCGGGGCACCCACCCGGCGCCGGATGGATAGTTACTTCCTGGCAAGCTCGGTGGAGCGCGAACCCCTACTACCAGAGCCGGCCCGTCTGGAAGGGGGGCACCTGGGGCGAGCCGCGCTGGCCCATCCTTATCAGGATCCAATGGTGCATCCTTGGGACGAGGCCACCGCCTACCGCCACACGGTCGTCATGGGCAACGACGGACGGGTCGTGAGTCGGCTCGTGGCCAGCGAGGACGCTAGGGCAGCGGTGAGCACGCTGGCCTGCACCCAGCCGGCCGAGTGGTTCCAACAGCTACCCGCCGGCACCCCGCCCCGCCTGGTGCTCTACGCCCATGGTGGACTCAACAACGAGGCCGATTCCATCCGCCGCATTCGCACCCTCGCCCCCTACTTCAAGAGTAACGGCGTCTATCCGGTGTTTTTCAGTTGGCGTACTGGGTTGCAGGAGAGCCTGGTGGCCATCATGGAGGACGCAGTCGGACGCCTGTTTCCCCGCAGCGAGGGCCTCGATGATCTGCTCCGGGACCCCCGAGAGGCCCTCACCGATGTGCTCGACCGTACTCTAGAGGTGGCCTGCGAGAACCTGGGGGTAAAGGCAATCTGGTCGCAGATGAAACAGAACGCAGAGGCATCCAGCCGCGCCGGAAACGATCGCGGCGGGTACCTGACGGTGCGGGCGCTGGCCGAGCTCAAACGGCGTATCCCGACCCTGGAGATCCACCTGGTCGGTCACTCCGCGGGGTCAATCCTCCTCGGACACCTATTGGATGGTTTCCAGGGGGCGGGGGTGACGATCGCGAGCTGTACCCTGTTGGCAGCCGCCTGCACCCTGGATTTCGCCAACCGCCACTATCGCCGCGCCCTCGACAAGGGAAACCTCAGCCGCGATGCGCTGCACCTAAACATGCTAAGCGACGGCCGTGAGCGTGCCGACAGCGTCGGACCCTACCGCAAGTCACTGCTTTACCTGATCAGTCGCGCCCTGGAGGACTGGCACAAGACCCCCCTACTCGGCATGGCCCAGGCGTTCGACCCGGCACGGCTCGACGCCTGGAGCCCCAACACCCGAAGGCACCTCAAGGCCTGGCAGGGGTTCTGGGGTGCACCCCGCATCCCGCCGCTCGACCGAGAGCAGGTGGTCACGGCGGCGACCTGGGAGGACGGCCGAATCGAGCGGGTGCTGACCCAGATCGACTCCGCCCACGGGGCATTCGACAACGACGTGGAGGTGATCGACCAAACCCTGCGCCGCATCCTCAGGCGCGACACCCTGGAGCACGCAGTGGAGAACCTGCGTTACTGAGCGAACAACCGGCACACCCCACAAAGCCATCTCACTGGAGGACGACCATGCACAGACCCTCTACCCCCTGGCATCCCGCCGCTTTCGCCGTGATAGCGCTGATGGCGGGCACCACGTACGCCTCCGAACCTCAGTCGGTCGCACCGACCTCAACTGAGCCGGTGACCCTGCCCACCCTTGCCGAGGCACGCGAGATCCTGCAAACGGCGGCCGAACGGGACCGCGAGCGATTCAAAGACCTCACCTTCGAGGCGTTCAAGGCGCGCGTCTATCGCGAGCCCTTTCCGGACGGTAAGTTCATTGTCAACGGCGACACCCCCATCGCGGAAGAAAAGCAGCTCCAGGAGTTCTTCGAGAACCAGGTGCTGAAGAAGCCACCGCTGGTGGAGAACGAGCTGATCGTCCACCAGGTCGGTGGACTCGATGCGATCTGGAACAGCGCCACAAAACGCCAGCTCACCTACTGCGTGAGCCAAGCCTTCGGTAACCGCCACAGCCAAGTCGTCGCCGACCTAGCCGCCGCCACCGGCGCCTGGGAGGCGGTGGCGGATGTCGATTTCGCCCACCTCCAGGAGGAAGATAACCGCTGCAACGCGACCAACACGGCCGTGGTTTTCGATGTGCGCCCCGTCAACGTCAATGGGGACTACCTGGCACGTGCCTTCTTCCCCAACGAGCCGCGCCGCTCCCGCAACCTGCTCATCGATGAGAGCAGCTTCCGCCTCCCCGCCGGCGACAAGCTCACCCTGGTGGGCATCCTGCGCCATGAGCTGGGGCATGCCCTCGGCTTCCGCCATGAGCACACCCGTCCCACCGCGGGGGCCTGCTTCGAGGACAGCGACTGGCGCCCCCTCACCGACTACGATCCGTTCTCGGTGATGCACTATCCTCAGTGCAACGGATTGGGCGACTGGACCCTCACGCTGACCGAACGTGACCGCAACGGCGCGGCCTGCATGTATGGCCCCGCCAGCGGTTTCAGTGTCGACGCCGCGGTCTGCACCCCGGCCTCCCCCGTCACTCCTCCGCCCGTGGCTACCACCCAGATCAAGACCTTCGGGCCCGACAGCGTTGGGCTTCGGGAGGAGAAGCGTTATGGTCCCTTCCGCGTGGCCCCGGGCACCCGCTTCGAGGCGGTGATGATGGGTGGCTCGGGCGATCCGGATCTCTATGTACGCTTCGGCGCCGAGCCCGAGACCTTCGCCTACGACTGCCGGCCCTATCTCTCAGGCCCCGACGAGCGTTGCACCCTCGACGTGCCGGCCGATCAGATCGCGGCCTTGATAATGGTCCGCGGCTACCGCCCGGGTGAGTACGAGCTCAAGGTGACCCACACCGCCCCGGCCCAGTAACCTCCCCCACCCCAGGAGCCCCCGCATGAAGGCCCATTGGATACTCTCCGGAGCAAGCCCAAGCGGCTTCCCCTGGACCGGAGGCGCCACCGTTCGCGCCGACACCCGAATGCCGGTGGAAGCCGTCATTGGCGAGCCCAACTTCAAGTCCATCTGGTGGCTGGAGCTGGCCCTAGAGACAGCCCGCAGCGTGGCCCGGGTGAAGCTGGCGGCGGGTTCGGCGACGGGTTTTTTGGTTGCCTCCGACCTGTTCCTCACCAACCATCACGTGTTTGAGACCGCCGAAGACGCACGCTCGGCGCGGCTGCAGTTCAACTACCGGCTGTTGGCCAACGGCGAGCTGGCCACACGGGATGAGTGGGAATGCGATCCGGACGCCCTATTCCACACCAACCCCAACCTTGACTACAGCCTCGTTCGGGTCAAGCCCAAAGACGGCAAGAAACCGGGCGAGGCATGGGGCGTCCTCGACCTGCGTCATGGCGCGAGCGTCTCAGCCGGCCAGCGGGTGAACATCATCCAGTACCCCCAGGGGCGCTTCCAGGAGATCGCCTTCCGCGACAACCAGGTGAGGGATGTCCAGAACCACTACATTCAGTACCTCACCGACACCGATTACGGCACCTCCGGCGCCCCGGTGCTCGACGACTGGTTCAATGTGGTGGCCTTGCATAACCAACGCGTGGCAGACCCTAACGATCCCCACCGGTGGTACCGCAATCAAGGGTTCCGGGTGGAGGCCATCGTGGCGGACGCGGGCACGCATCTGCCCTGATCATCAACATAGCCGCCCCCTGTCCAGAGCAACCTCCAGACTGCCTGGGGGGAGCCCGAAGGCGGCTGATACTGGACAGCGGAGCGGGGCTACACTAAAGTCTCGCGGGCGACCCATACGTTAGTCTCCTCGCCGAGGCACGAATCTTTGCGGCCGCAACCGATAGCTGGCCTCCTACAGAGATGGATCCGCGGGCGACAACCTCCCATGACCCCCACAGACCTTCGCGTTTTTCTGGCCAGCTGGTTCCGCTCGCCCCTCAGCGTTGGGGCGCTGGTGCCGAGCGGTCGCCTACTGGCTCAGGCATTGGCGGCGCAGGTGGATCCGCGGCAGGAGGGGGCGGTGCTGGAGCTGGGCCCCGGCACGGGGGCCGTCACCCAGGCGCTGCTCGCCCGAGGGGTGGAACCGACCCGGCTGGTCCTCTTGGAGCGGGACCCGGCCTTCTGCCGTCTGTTGCGAAACAAGCTACCCGCAGTACGGGTGCTGCAGGCGGATGCCAGATATCTTCATCGCGCACTGGCAGATTTCGGGATAAAAGAGCTCGACGCGGTGGTCTCGAGTCTTCCGCTGCTGTCGTTGCCGTTCACCGCCCAGCACCAGGTGGTCAAGCAGAGCTTTCGCGCCCTGGGTCCGCAGGGGATCTTCGTGCAGTTCACCTACGGTTTCAGCTCGCCAATACGCCCCGAGCTACAGCATCGCTTGGCGCTCAAGGGACGCCCGGTGATGCGGGTGATCCGCAATCTGCCACCCGCGGTCGTCTGGCGCTATGCCAGATCCGAGCCCGCCGCCGCCCGCCTGGCGGCCTGATCGCCTCCCGGTAGACCAAAGTCCTCCACCTCCGCTCAGCGCGGGCGGAAGACGCGTTGACCCTCCGCGCTCAGCACCACCCCGTCCGGGCGGATCTCCTCGACCACGAGACCATCGTCGGTACGATCGCCCTCGCGTAACCGCAACGACTTGATGATCACGAAGCGTTTGGCCGGGTCGTCGGAATAGACGTGCACCGTCACCCGGGCCGTGGAGGACTTGCCTGCACCCTCGCCGCTGGCTGGGGCCTGACCCGATTGCGCAGGGGGCGATGGCGAACCAGCCGGACGGGATTCAACCTTGGGGGCAGGGGTAACCTCCGGCAGCCTGGGCGCCACCTCGGGTGCGGGTGGCTGCGCGATGGGCTGTTCCGCCTGGCTCGGGGTAGGCACTGGAGCCGCTTTGGTGGCCACCCGCTCCTTCTTGCCGGCTTCGCGCAGCGCCTTCTGCTTGAACTCCAAGATCTCCCGCCGCAGGTCTGAAGGAACGCTTCCGCCCGTCGATCCCGGGGGACGCGAGCCGGGGGCAAACGCGCTCCGCGGCGCCTCCGGCTCCTGCCGGCGCGGCGGTGCGACCTGCCCCGCCTCGAACTGCTGCACCTGCTCCATCAGGGCCGCCTCATCGAGCATCGGTGCATACTCCTCGCTGGCCGGTGGGAGAACGAGGCGGCGCGCCACCCGTGCCGTCTCTGCTGGTTGGGCTGCAGGCGGCACCGCGGGCGAGGCCGTGGAGGGGGTAACGACACCGTCACCGGGCGACGCGCCCACCACCGGCCCGCCCGCGGTGGCGCCCCCTCGGTTACCCTCAGGAGTAGCCGCAGTGACCAGTGGTTTCGGTGCCAAGCCTTCCCCAATGCGGGACCCGAGGGCGGCGTAGAGCGCGATCACCACGGCAATGGCCGCCAACCCGACCGCCGCGATAGTCCAGGGGTTGGCCTTCGAGGGTCTCCCGGCGGTTACGGAGGCGCCGGAGCTCAGCGTCGGGACCCGACCGAGCTCCCGCTGTTCCTGCGACTTTCGCAAGGCATCGAGAATGTACGACATGGGCTATTTTGGCGCCGCGCTCAGTCGTGGTGTGTCGGGTGCCGCGACGACCTGGTCGAGACGGATCAGGGTCTCGGAACCTGCAATGCCGTCAGTGGTGAGCCCCCGCTGGGATTGGAACTGCCGGACGGCCGCGATGAGATTGGTGTCGTAGGCCCCCGACAGCGGATCACCGACGGGTACCCCGGCATCGACGAGCGCCCGTCGCAACCAGCGGACGGTTTCGGGTCGGGAGCTCGCGCCGATCAGCACCCTCCTGTCGGGCGGCAGCCGCCAAAGTAGCAGGTAATCGCCCGACCAGAGGGATTCGACCTCGGCGAGGGGGAACCGGCCAACCATGCCCCCCAGCGTCAAGGTTACGGTTGTGTCGTCCAAACCGCTCACCAGCCCGTATTGGACCTTGCCGCTCGCATCACGCAGCCGGATCATCGCAGGACGGTTCTGGGCCCGCAGGTCATTCCAGGTCCCTCGCCCGCCGCGGCAGCGCAGCCCCGCATTGTTGGCCAGCACACAGAGGTCGGTGGAGACTCCCGGGGCCACCGCAACCTGCCAGCGCGCCAAAAGCTCGCTCAGGACCCTGCGGCGATCGCCCATGAAGGCGTCCGGACGTAGGGGCGCGGACTCCGTCCGCTTCCCCGGCTGCGCAGGCGCGGCGCCCTCCGCGGCTACCGCCGCCGGGTCTTGTGGCTTCGCTGGAGCACTGTCGCCCACCGTGGCGGCCGGCGCAACAGCCGCGCCCTCGGTGGTCGCTGGCTGCCCCGCCACCCACTCGCGCAGGGCGCCACCGAGCTGCCAATGCTCGACGCCCCAGTGGCCCAGCCAGCCGGTTCCGGCGCCGATCAGCACACCCAGGGCAGCGAGTCCCAATGAACGGCGCCAGGTACGC
>JAEHCY010000031.1 GCA_016880695.1 Chromatiaceae bacterium
AATGGCAGCAGGCCAAGGGCTTTGGTTTTTTGCGTCATGGTTAGGCTCCTATCCGGTAGGCCTGGTTGGCGATCTCTTCGGCCATGCCATCGAACTCAGCGTTGGCGCGGCGGGCGTAGACAAAGGCAATGCCCCAGGCCACGACGAACTCCGACATCGCAAACAGGATGCCCACATTGACCGGGCCCCAGACCTTGATCCGGAACAGGTCCTGATAGTAGGCGGCGCCGATGGGCAGCAGAAAGTAATAGACGGTCGAGAAGATCATCAGCCCCCAGAGGAAACGGGTCTTCTTCTTGTAAAGGGCCTGGAACCGCGGGTCCGCGTCGATGGCGGCCCAGTTAGGTTGTTTTGATTGCATCGCTCCTCACCTCATTCAGTGATTGGGACGTGCGCCGAACCGACGGCGCGCTTGGGAACTTGAACCTGGTTGCGTTTTCTGTTGGCCTCCTTCTGGATCAGAACTGGAAGAATTGCTCGAGCTGCCGCTGCAGCGTCCGCGCCTGGCGGAAGGCCTCCTTGAGCACCCGGCGCTCGAGCTCGTTGAGCCGATCGGGATCGATGCGATTACTCGGCTCCTCGCCCCGCTGCAACTGCTCGCGCTGGCGGCGCAAGCGCAGCAACTGGATGAAATGAAATCCCTCGACCCAGCCATCCACCGCGGCCTCGTCGAGGTCCCAACGGGCTGCCGCCGCGCGCAGCCGCCGGGCGGTATTGGTCTCGGAAACCCCCGCGTAGAGCGCACAAATCCGGCCCGCATCCACGAAGGGGGTGATGCCGTTGAGCTTGAGATCGAGGGTGTTTGGTGTATCACCCCCCTTCTTTACCACAAAGTTGCGCAGCAAACCAAGTGGTGGGCGCGTTCCGAGCGCATTGTCGACCATTCGGCGGAAAAAGTTACGGTGCTCGCGGACCATCCCCAGCAGCCACTGCCGGAGCCCCTCCACCGGCTCCTCGGGGCCATAGAGGGTGCGAAAATCGAAGAAAATAGACGAATAAAGCAGCATCTTGCCGTCGGCCCGGTTCACCCAGGTGGTGAACTTATCCGCCCACTCCTCGGCGCTGAGGCACCACTCGGGGTTGCTCGCCATCACCCCGCCGGTACAGAGGGGCAAACCGCAGTGGCTCAGGGCCTCGGTGATGCGCGTGGCGAGCGGCAGGAGCTCGGCGCGGACCTCATCGGGGGTGCGCCCCGGCGGGGTCTGGAACAGGATGCCGTTGTCCTGGTCGGTCTTGAGGGTCTGCTCCCGCCGGCCCTCGCTGCCGAAGCCGAGCCAACTGAACGCCACCTCGGGGGTCCCCTGCTCCGCCAGCACCAGCTCGATGGCCCGCCGGGTCACGTGGTCGTTGAGGGCGCTTATGAGGTCGGTGAGCTGCTCCACCGAGGCCCCCTGGGCCAGCATCTGCTCGATCAGGGCCGGGACCTTCTCGGCCACCGCCGCGAGTGCGGAGAGATCCACCGCCTCGCCGACGTCGCGCCGCAGATGGGCGAGACCGAGGCGGCGCAGGGCAAACAAATCCCGTTCCGAGAGCACGCCGATGAGGCGCTCGCCCTCGGTGATGCAGATGTGGCCGAATCCGCGGTCGGCCATCAGGAGCGCCGCGGCGAAACCCCTGGCCTCCCCGTCGAGGGTTGCCGGGTCGGGCGTCATCACCTCCCGCAGGGGCCGATCGAGCGGTACCCCGCCCAGGGTCACCCGTCCTAGGAGATCATGCAGGGTGAAGATGCCGCGGGGTCTCCCCTCGTCATCCACGGCCACGATGCTGCCCACGCGCTCGCCTTGCATGCGGGTGAGCGCCTCGCCCAGGGGCGTGTCGGCTGCGCCGGTCACCGGCGCGCGGTGCACCAGGTTGCGTAGCGGCGAGCTCAGGGTGGCACCGCCACCGGGCTGGGCAAGACGCGCCTGCACATCGTGCAGGGCGATGTCGAGCAGGCTCGCCAGCCGGCGGGTGCAGAATTCCTGGAACTCCGGACTGCGGCGGCGCAGGGTGTCGAAGTCTTCGCGCTTGAGCTGGTAGCAGAGGGTATCCTCCGCCGCGCGCAGCACCACGCTCACCGGCCGCTCGGCGATCAGGGCGCCGATGGGGAAGCACTCCGCCCGTCCCAGGTCCCAGAAGCCCTCCTCGGCGGATCCGGCGCGAAAGCTGGCGGTAACCCGCCCCTGCTTGATGATGAACAGCCGGCGGGCCGCACCCTCCTCGGGCGAGGCGATCACCTCACCGGCGGGGTACTGCTTGAGGCTGAGGTGCTGGGCCAGGAGCTGGCGATCGGCCTTCGAAAGCTGCTCGAAAGGCGCGTGGCGGCCGAGAAAATCCAGGGCCGCGGCGGTCTCATCGCGCCGCGAGGTGACTTCTTTGGTCATTGAGCAGTGTCGCTCCCGAGCGGGACTGACTGGGCGCGGCGCGTCGGGGTGAGCGGGCCATCAACCAGGGTGGCGGATTGTACAACAGGCAGAGCGAACCGACGGGCGCCTAAGCGCCGTTGCCGTTGAACAGAGGATGGGGTGGTGGAGATCTCCGATGCCGGCTCCACGCCGGCACCGGAGCTACAGCAGTGCGTTGCGTAACTAGAAGGCCTTGGTGCCGATCCACCAGAACACGGCGGCGATCGCCCCGCTGGCGGGGATGGTCAAGACCCAGGCGACCATGATGCGTCCCGCCAGACCCCAGCGCACGGCGTATTTGCCGCGGGTGCTGCCCACACCGAAGATGGAGCCGGTGATGGTGTGGGTGGTGGACACCGGGATACCGGCGACGGTTGCCATGGCCAGGGTGATGCCGCCGCCCAGCGCGGCGTTGGAGCCGCTGACTGGGGTGAGCTTGGTGATCTTCTGCCCCATGGTCTTGACGATACGCCAGCCGCCCAGATAGGTACCCCAGGCGATGGAGAAGTAGCAGGCATAGATTACCCACATGGGAAGGGTGGAGACGTCCTTGGTCACCACATGCCCCATCAGCGGCACGGCCCCGGCTCCGGCGGTGATCAACAGCAGCCAGATGATGCCGATGGTCTTCTGGGCGTCGTTGCCGCCATGGGCGAGCGAGTACAGCGCGGCCGATACCAGTTGCGCCCGTAGGTACCAGCGCCCGACCTGATGGGGCGATCGGTTACGGAACGCCCAAGCGGTGAGGGTCTGCAACGTTCCGCCGATGAGGAAGCCGATCAACGGAGACAGCACGATGAACGACACAACGGTGATCAACCCCTTCAACTGCCAGAGGCTGCCCCAGATAATCGCCTGGGTGCCGCCGATCTTCGCGATGGTGGCGCCCACCAGCCCGCCGATGAGGGCGTGGGACGAAGACGAGGGGATGCCGTAGTACCAGGTGATGATGTTCCAGGCCAGCGCCCCGACCAGGCAGCCGAAGATCACGTAGTGATCGACGAATGCCGGGTCGATAACCCCCTTGCCGACCGTGGCCGCCACCTTGAGCTGGAACACCCAGAGGGCGAGGAAGTTGAAGGCGGCTGCAAAGAACACCGCTTGCTTGGGGGTGAGCGCCCCGGTGGCCACGATAGTGGCGATGGAGTTCGCCCCGTCGTGGAAACCGTTCATGAAGTCGAAGGCCAGGGCCACCGCGATGAGGATGACCAAGGTCCAGGTACCGATGACGACTGCCGCTTGAGCTTCCATGGCAGCGGCCT
>JAEHCY010000032.1 GCA_016880695.1 Chromatiaceae bacterium
CGAGGCCATCGCCCGAATCAAGGAGGCGGTGAAGAAAACCTACGGCCGCAAGGGCCACCGCCTGCTCGAGCGCAACTTCGCGGCCATCGACGCCGCGCTCGCGGGCCTGCACCCGGTAGCGCTGCCCGGCGGGGTCACCAGCAGCTTCGAGCGCCCGCCGGTGGTGCCCGATGAGGCCCCCGCGTTCGTGCGCCAGGTCACCGCCACCCTCATCGCCGGCCACGGCGACCAGCTACCGGTGAGCCTGATGCCCGCCGACGGCACCTGGCCCACCGGCACCACCCGCTTCGAGAAGCGCAACATCGCCCTGGAGCTACCCCGCTGGGAGGTGGACCTCTGCACCCATTGCGGCAAGTGCCCGCTGGTCTGCCCCCACGCGGCCATTCGCTCCAAGGTGTATCCCGCCGCGCTCACCGCGGACGCGCCCGACGCCTTCCTGCACGTGCAGATCAAGGGCAAGGACTTCCCCGAGGGCTACCACATCTCCTACCAGGTGGCTCCCGACGACTGCACCGGCTGCGGCCTGTGCGTGGAGGTCTGCCCCATCCGCGACCGCCAGGACCCCAAGCGCAAGGCGCTCAACATGACGGCGGACCCCGATTACCACGCGCGCGAGCGCGCCAACTGGGAGTTCTTCCTCACGCTGCCGGAGTACGACCGCACCCGCCTCGATGGCTCCAAGATCAAGCACGCGATGGTGCTACAGCCGCTGTTCGAGTTCTCCGGGGCCTGCGTGGGTTGCGGCGAGACCCCCTACATCAAGCTAGCTACCCAGCTTTTCGGCGACCGTATGCTGATCGCCAACGCCACCGGATGCTCCTCGATCTACGGCGGCAACCTGCCCACCACCCCCTACACCGTCAATCCCGAGGGCCGGGGTCCGACCTGGAACAACTCACTGTTCGAGGACAACGCCGAGTTCGGCCTCGGCATGCGCCTGGCCATCGACAAACAGACCCAGCATGCCCGCGAGCTGGTGGCGCGCCTGGCTACCGAGATCGGCGGGGCACTCGCCGAGGGCCTGCTCACGGCGGACCAGACCACCGAGGCCGGCATCTTCGAGCAGCGCGAGCGGGTAGCGGCGTTGCGCAATCGGCTACAGTCTTTGGCGGGCCCCGAGGCCCGCACGCTGGAGGGAATCTGCGATCAGCTCGTGCGGCGCAGCGTCTGGATCATCGGCGGCGACGGCTGGGCCTACGACATCGGCTACGGCGGGGTGGACCACGTGCTCGCCTCCGGGCGCAACGTCAACCTGCTGGTGCTCGACACCGAGGTCTATTCCAACACCGGCGGGCAAACCTCCAAGGCCACCCCGCTGGGGGCCGTGGCCAAGTTCTCCGCCGCCGGCAAGCCCACCTTCAAGAAAGACCTGGCGATGATGGCCATGGCCTACGAGAGCGTCTACGTGGCGCAGGTGGCCTTCGGCGCCAAGGACGTGCAGACGATGCGCGCCTTCATCGAGGCCGAGTCCTACGAGGGCCCCTCGCTCATCATCGCCTACTCGCCCTGCATCGCCCACGGCGTGGACCTCTCCAACAACCTGCGCCAGCAGGACCTGGCGGTAAATTCCGGCCACTGGGCCCTGTTCCGCTACGACCCGCGCCGCACCGCCTCCGGGGAAAACCCGCTGCACATCGACTGCAAGCCGCCCTCCGTCCCCTACCGCGACTTCGTTTCCACCGAAACGCGCTTCAGCGTCCTCGCCCGGACCCACCCGGATTTGGCCGAGCGCTACCTGCACCTGGCCCAGCGGCATGCGGAGACCCGCTTCAGCCTCTATGAGCAACTGGCGCACCTGGCGGTGCAGAAGGCCCCGGAGCCGAAAACCGAATGATGGGGCGTGACACACCCTTACCGCCCCGCCCATGCTTCGGGCTTGTACCCGTGAAATCCGGGCGGTTGCATGGGCGAATTCACAACCTCAGTGATGCTCTTGGAGAAGCCGCATGGACCTGACCACCGAGTACCTGGGCCTCAGCCTCCGCACCCCGCTGGTGCCCTCTGCCTCGCCCCTGTCGCGCAGCCTGGACATGGCCCGCGAGCTCGAAGACGCCGGTGCCGGGGCGCTCGTCATGTATTCGCTGTTCGAGGAGGCCATCACCGCCGAATCCGAGACCATGGTGCGCTTTCTTCACCACCAGGAGACCGGCTTCGCCGAGGCCAGCAGCTTCCTGCCCGATCATGAAGACTTCGCCAACGCGCTCGATCTCTACCTGGAGAACCTGCGCGCCCTAAAAGAGTCCCTCAGCATTCCGGTGATCGCCAGCCTCAACGGCGTCACCCCCGGGGGCTGGATCGAGTACGCCCGCGAGCTCCAGGGGGCCGGCGCCGACGCCCTAGAGCTCAACGTCTACTACGTGGCCGCCGACATCCACCAAAGCGGCGCGCGGGTGGAGGCGCGCTACCTCAACCTGCTGCGCAGCCTGCGCCAGAGCATCCGCATCCCCATCTGCATGAAGCTCTCCCCAAGCTTCAGCTCGCTGGGGCACATGGTGCACCAATTCGAGGCCGCGGGCGCCAACGGGGTGGCGCTGTTCAACCGCTTCTACCAGCCCGACATCAACATCGACAGCCTGCGCCTGCAGCCCAGCCTGCACCCCTCCACCTCCGCCGAGGCCCTGCTGCCCATGCGCTGGATCGCCATCCTCTACGGCCGCACCGGGCTTTCGCTCGCCGCCACCAGCGGCGTGCACACCGCCGCCGATGCCGTCAAACTGCTGCTCGCGGGGGCCAACGCGGTTCAACTCTGTAGCGTCCTGCTGGCGAAGGGTCCGGCCTATCTGGGGGTGATCCGCAAGGGGATCGAGGAATGGATGGCGGACCAGGGCTTCAGCAGTCTCGATGAGGTGCGCGGACGCCTCAGCGCCCTCTCCGTGCCCAATCCGGCGGAGTTTGAGCGCGCCAACTACCTCAATATCCTCGACAGCTACAGCTTCTCACCCGGGGCGAGGGTGTGACC
>JAEHCY010000214.1 GCA_016880695.1 Chromatiaceae bacterium
AGCCCCGCCATGTCGTCGGCCTCGATGGCCTCGGCCACCTCATAGGCCTCTTCCAGGGTGTAGGGCAGGAGGGTGCGGAAGCTCTGCTTGCGGTCCCAGGGACAACCCGCTTGGGGGTCGCGCAACCGCGCCATGATCGCGAGCAAACGCTGAATCGCGTCAGTATCAGACATCACCAGAGTGCCCATGCCCCGCCGGAGCTGGCAGAGACTTCTTCATGTCCCCGGGGCCTGCATCGCTCAGCCGGCGAACAGCAGCCCGAGCAGCACCGAGCCGATCCCGCCCCAGTACCAGTAGGCCTTGGGGATGCCGATGATCTCGTCGGGCCTGCCGGCGGTGGGGTCCCGCACCAGGGACCACAGATGGGGTCCGGCCAGGATCCAGGGCACCAGACCAAACATCGCCGGTACCGCGAACCACATAGGCACCGGCTCGTTGAGAAACAACGCCACCACCAGCACCGGATAGCCCAGAATATAGGCGGCGGTGAGCTTGGCGTCGGCGGATTTGTCCTTGGCCCGGAGAAACACCAGCACCGCCGCGATGCCCCACAGGGCCGCGACCGTGACGATCAGGATGCGCATAGGTCCCCAGCTTGGTGCAGCGTTGCCTGAAACGGAGGGGACCGGAAATTTGCTACACTGAAGCCCCGATCCCCGCTGCGTTACCGCCATGATCCCTCCCCTACTTCGGGCCATCGCGACCTGCGGCTGGTTGTTCTGCGCAACGGCGGTTAGCGCGGGAGAGCGGTTGGCGGTGTTCGTGAGCATTCTGCCACAGAAGTACTTCGTGGAACGCGTCGGCGGCACGGAGGTAGAGGTCTCCGTTCTGGTGGGACCCGGCCACAGTCCCGAGACCTACGAGCCGACCCCGCAACAGATGGTCCGCCTCAATGGGGCGCGGCTCTTCTTCCGCATCGGGGCGCCCTTCGAGGAGGCCTGGATGGACCGCATCCGGCGCGCCAATCCGGCGCTCGCCATCCTCGACCAGCGCGAGGGCATCGAGCTCCGCGAGATGGAATCCGCCGGCGAGGCGGATCACGCCGATCATGCCCATAGCCAGGGCAAGGACCCGCACATCTGGACCAGCCCACCGCTGGTTCGGCATATGGCCGGCCAGATCCGCGATGCGCTGGTCGCCGCCGCCCCGGACAGGCAGGAGATCTTCCAGCGCGGCTATACGGCATTGGTGGCCGAGCTCGACGCGCTCGACCGCGAGATCCGTGAGCGGCTCCGCCCGCTCCCGGAGCGGCGGTTCCTGGTGTTCCACCCCGCCTGGGGCTATTTTGCCGACGCTTATGGCTTGCAACAGATCTCCATCGAGGCGGAGGGCAAGTCCCCTGGGCCGCGCACCCTCGCCCAGCTCATCGACACCACCAAGGCATCGGGCATTCGGCTGATCCTGGTGCAGAGCCAGTTCAGCGACCGCTCCGCGCGTGCCGTCGCCGAGGCCATCGGCGGCCGCATCGAGGCCGTCGACCCCCTCGCCTACGACCTCCCGGCCAGCCTTCGGCGCCTTGCCCAGCTACTCGCCGGGGGCCAGCCATGACCGCCCCCGCCATCGGGCTGTCCGCGGTCTCCTTTTCCTACACCGGCCCCCTGGTCCTCGACCGGGTCAGCCTCGAGATTGCCGAGGGTGAATTCGTCGGCCTGGTGGGGCCCAACGCCGGTGGCAAAAGCACGCTGCTCAAGATCATCCTCGGCCTGCTCGATCCCACCGCCGGCCGGGTCGAGGTTCTGGGACGAGCCCCGCGCGAGGCGCGCCGCCACCTGGGGTACGTGCCCCAGCACCCCACCTTTGCCCGTGACTTCCCGGTCACGGTGGAGCAAATCGTGCTCATGGGACGCCTGAGCGGGATGCGGCCCTTCGGGCGCTTTTCCGCGGCCGATCGCGCCGTCGCCCAGCGCTGCATGCAGGAGACGGAGGTCCACGACCTGGCCCGGCGCCAACCCTTCACCCTCTCGGGCGGACAACTGCAGCGAGTGTTGATCGCCCGAGCACTGGCCTGCGAGCCGCGCATCCTGATTCTCGACGAGCCCACCGCCAACATCGACGCGCGCATGGAGGGCGAGATCTTCGACCTGCTGCGTCAGATCAATCGCCGCCTGACCATCCTGGTGGTGTCCCACGACGTGGCCTTCATCTCCGGATACATCCAGCGGGTGGCCTGCCTCAACCGCACCCTGGTCTGTCACCCCACGACTCCCCTCGATAGCCATCTGATCGAAGCGCTGTACCTATCCCCCGTGCGCAGGGTCCAGCACGCGCACCCCTAGGATCGGGTATGACCGATTTCCTCCACGCCCTCGCGCAATACGGTTTCCTGCAGAATGCGCTCGGCGCGATCCTGCTGGCCAACCTCGGCTGCGGGATCGTGGGTAGCTACGTGGTGGTGAAGCGCATCGGCTTTCTCGCTGGCGGCATTGCCCA
>JAEHCY010000215.1 GCA_016880695.1 Chromatiaceae bacterium
AAGCGGCCAAGGTCGCCGAACCCCAGCACCTTCATCTGCAGGATCACCGCGGCGAGGTTGGTGCGCAGGATCTCGGGCTCGGTGAACGGGGCGCGGGCGGCGAAATTCTCCTCCCCGTAGAGGCGGATGCAGACCCCCGCCGCGACCCGGCCGCAGCGGCCCTTGCGCTGCTCCGCCGAGGCCCGGGAGATGCGTTCCACCGGCAGGCGCTGGACCTTGCTGCGGTGGCTGTAGCGGCTGATGCGGGCAAAGCCCGGGTCGATCACGTAATGGATGCCAGGCACGGTGAGGGAGGTCTCGGCCACGTTGGTGGCCAGCACGATGCGCCGCGCCCCGTGGGGCTGGAAGATGCGCGCCTGTTCCCCGGGCGCGAGCCGCGCGTACAGGGGCAGGATCTCGGTGGCCGGCAGCCGGTGCTTGCGCAGGGTCTCGGCGGTCTCGCGGATCTCCCGCTCGCCACTGAGGAACACCAGGATATCGCCACGGCCCAGGCGCGAGAGCTCGTCCACCGCCGCCACGATCCCCTGCTGCATGGGCTCCTCGCGCTCCCCCGCCCCGGGCTCCTCCGGCGGCCGATAGCGCACCTCCACCGGATAGGTGCGGCCGGAGACCTCGATCACCGGCGCCCCGTTGAAGTGGCGGGAGAAGCGCTGGGGATCGATGGTCGCGGAGGTGATGATCAGCTTGAGCTCCGGCCGCTTGGGCAGGAGCTGGCGCAGATAGCCGAGGAGAAAATCGATGTTGAGGCTGCGCTCATGGGCCTCGTCGAGGATCAGGGTGTCGTATTCGTTGAGGAAACGGTCCTGCTGGATCTCGGCGAGCAGGATGCCATCGGTCATCAGCTTGACCGCGGTCTGCGGCTGCACCCGGTCGTGGAAGCGCACCTTGTAGCCGACCAGGCTGCCTAGCTCCCGCCCAAGCTCCTGGGAGACCCGAACCGCCAGGCTGCGGGCGGCGATGCGCCGCGGCTGGGTATGGCCGATGCGGCCGTAGAGCCCGCGCCCCAGGGCGAGACAGATCTTGGGCAACTGGGTCGATTTGCCCGAGCCCGTCTCGCCGCACACCACCACTACCGGGTGGCCCGCGATCAGGGCGGCGATCTCCGCCTGCCGCTCGCTCACCGGCAATTCGGGAGGGAAGTCGATGGGGGGCAGCACCGCCCGGCGCTGCTCCACCCGTGCCGCGGAGACCGCGATCGCCTGCCACAGCCCACTGAGGCCCTCGTCAAAGGGCTTGCCTGCGCGATGGCGATGCTGGAGATCGCGCAATCGCCGGCGCAGGCCGTGGCGGTCCTGCAGGAGACAGGTCTCGATGTCCCCCGCGGTAGGAAAGGCTTGGGTGCTCATCGGGAAACGGCGCGCCGATGGGTGGTCAGATGCCGATCGTCACGCGGGGTACAGAGATTAAGCAGGGGATGTTTCAGTTGGCCGGATCAGGGGGCAGGCACCCCCGGGACCGGCACAACCCGCCTGGGGCAGGCACCCGGCCGCGCCCCCGGCGCGGCCGAGCACAACCCGAACACGATCAAATGGCCGCCAGGATTGCCTCCACGCTCGACTTGGCATCGCCGAACAGCATGCGGGTGTTCTCCTTAAAGAACAGGGGGTTCTCCACCCCGGCGTAGCCGGTGGCCATGCTGCGCTTCATCACCACCACGGTCTTCGCCTTCCAGACCTCAAGCACGGGCATACCGGCGATGGGGCTGCCTGGATCCTCCTGGGCGCTGGGATTGACGATATCGTTGGCGCCGATGACCAGTACCGCGTCGGTCTTGGGGAAGTCCTCGTTGATCTCGTCCATCTCCAGAACGATGTCGTATGGCACCCTGGCCTCCGCAAGCAACACGTTCATGTGGCCCGGCATGCGCCCGGCGACTGGGTGGATTGCAAAGCGCACGTTGACCTTCTTCTCACGCAGCCTACGGGCAATCTCAGAGACCGCGTGCTGGGCTTGAGCCACTGCCATGCCGTAACCGGGGACCACCACCACGGATTTCGCGCTCTTAAGCAGCAGGCCCGTCTCCTCCGCCGAGGTCGGCACGACCTCCCCCTGCTCGCCACCACCCGCGACGACCGTGCCACCCGCGGTACCGAACC
>JAEHCY010000216.1 GCA_016880695.1 Chromatiaceae bacterium
CCGCCAGCAGATCCGGCCGGCCGTAGAGGAGGTTCCCGTCGGCATCGAGCAGCATCAGCCGCAGCTCCACCGGTCGGGGGGGGGCATCCGCCGGGCGGGGCCTGAGCGCCCGTTCCGGGGGCCAGAGCCCGGGGTCTTCCAGCGCATGACGCATCCAGCGGGGACCGAGGGGTCGCGACTCGTCGAAGTGCGGGGCCTGCGGCCAGGCGCCGCGTCCGCTCAACACCCCCAGCCACAGGCGCTTGTCCGCGCGCAGCCGACCCCAACCCCCGTCGCGCCGGTAGACCTCCACCAGGCGCTCGCCGATCTGCTCGATGCGCTCCTGCTGGCGCTCCTCGGCCAGCTCGACGAGCCCACGTTGGAACGACCAGCCCATGAAACCGAGCATCCCCACCACGACCAGGGCGGTTGCGGCGAGCAGGGTCAGGAACAGTTTGGTGCGGATCGAAAGCATCATGAGTGCCTCTCGGGCAACTCAGTATGGATGGCAATCGTGCAGGAAAGTGGGACATCCAGCATCCGTTGGCGGGCACCAGCGAACGCCGTCGTCGCTACTCCCGCACCACCCGCCGCATCGCCGCCCGGGCGAGGTTGCTCGGCACGGCGAAGCCGATCCCCACACTGGCGCCCGTGGGTCCGACGATCGCGGTGTTGATGCCCACCACCTCACCGGCCAGGTTGATCAGCGGTCCGCCCGAGTTGCCGGGGTTGATGGAGGCATCGGTCTGGATGAAGTCCTTGAACCCTTCGAGACCCTCCACACCCTCGACCCGCGGTCGATCGTGGCCGATGGCGCTGACGATGCCGGAGGTCACGGTTTGGCCGATGCCAAAGGGGTTGCCGATGGCGATGACGAAGTCGCCCACCTGGAGGGCATCGGAGTTGCCCAGTTGCAGGGCGGGCGCATCCACCGGCGCGATGCGCAGCAAGGCCACATCGGTGGCGGAATCCCGCGCCAGGGGCCGGGCCGGGAAGCTCCGGCCGTCCTTCAGGGTCACGACGATCGCCTCGGCGTCTTCGATGAGGTGGTAATTGGTCATAACGTAGCCCTGGCGGGCATCGACGATGAAGCCCGAGCCAACGCTCTGGCGCCGGCTCGGCTGGGAGGTATCCGGAATCGGCACCTCGAACAGCTCGAGGAAGCGGCGAAACATCGGGTCGCTCAGATAGGGGTGCTGCTCCGGGGGCACGCGGGAAACCGCGGAGATGTTCACCACCGCGGGGGTGATCCGGCGCATGAGCGGGGCCAGGGTGGGGAGCCCCTTCTCGTTGGTCCAGGTTGGGAACTGGGGGGGTACCGGCCTGATCGGGACACCCTCCGCACTCCCCTGCAAGGGCGATGGGAACCCCGCCTCCCCCAGCCCGAGGGACGCACAGCCCGTGGTCAGGCCCGCCGCGAACAAGCTGCCGAGCAGCCGCGCCCTAACCTGTTGCATGCCTGACTCCCATCGACAAGCTCGGGTTGAAGTGTGGTCCTCCGCGCCTCCGGACGCAATCGGGGGAGCAGGACCGGGGGTCCGCGGTCACCCGGATTCACCCGATCGGAGCAGGCTTCGCGGCGGTCCGGCCCGCCGAGCGCGAATGGCGGCACGCGTCTGCACTCCGGCGAGAGCGCCGGAGAAACCGATGGGGACGGGATCGCAGGCTCCCGCGCGTTGCAGGCCAGCGTTCCCTGCCTA
>JAEHCY010000217.1 GCA_016880695.1 Chromatiaceae bacterium
ACCTGCGCCACCGATTGCAGCGCGATGCCCGCGAGCAGCAGCACCAGGGCGGGGGTCTTGCGCAGGGGAAAGATGAACAGCCCAAGCAATCCATAGGCGTAGAGCACCTCATGGGGCCAGAGGAGAAGGTAGGCGTGGACGAGACCGAACAGCAGGAGCAGCAGGTTGCGGCGGTAGAAGCGGTCCACCAGGTCGAGCCCGCCGGTGCCGAGGCGGGCCTCTTCGAGGAAAACGAGCGCGCTGGCGCCAAACAGCAGGGAGAAGAGGCCCCGGATGGCCCCCTCCAGGAATACCGTGGTACCGGCCCAGAGGGCGAGGTTGAGCTCGCTTGGGGTGCCGAGCAGGGTGGGCAGGGCATTGGCGGCATAGGGCAGGCCAAAGGCAAGGACGTCCACCCAGAACATGCCGAGCACGGCGTATCCGCGCAGCACGTCGATCTGGGCGATACGCCGGGGATTTCCCAGACTCATGGTTAACCTCTGCTTCGCACTGGGGGATCGCCGATTCTGATCGTAGAACCTGCGGTTGGATCCACTTTGCCCCTCGATACACCGCTTGGCGGCAACTCGGCACGAACTGCGGTATTCGCCATGGATGGATCCGTTCGGCTCGGCACCGCTCTCTGAGATGGGCCGCCCCGTCCCTTGAGACGCCGCTGCGCGACTACTCGGGACGAACGGGGACGAACCTGTACCCTTCTGGTGCCGTTGGCCTTGAAGAACCACCTGGCCGCGCTGGGCTAATCGGCACCTACGGGGATCTCTCCGTTCGGTTTGACGCCGTTCGTCCCGGGTACACTCAACAGCGCAGAGCGGCCGTATCGAGGCCCATCCTGAGCCTGCTCGACGGGTGCCGGCGCCCTCCGATTGCCCAGTCGAGGATTATCCGTTTCCACGGAAGGTGCCGTCGACCCACCCCCGAAATTCGGCACAGGTTTCCCGCTTGCTGGGTGGCGGCGCGGCCACCCGGGGGCCGCGCCCCTCAGGCCGGTTCGAAACGGACCTCAATCCGCGCCCCGCCCAGCTCCCCGCGGTCGATCGTCAGGCCCCCGCCGTAGACGGCGACGATCTCGCGTACCATGGCCAGGCCAAGGCCCTGACCGGGTTGGCTGCTGTCGAGGCGCTGTCCGCGCTCGAGCGCCCGTTCCACCGCCGCGGGCGCAATGCCGGGGCCGTCGTCCTCGATGCGCAGCACAAGTCCCGGCCGTGCACCGGTCCCCGCGAGCGTCTGGGCGGACAACCGAATCCGCCCGCGGGCGTACTTGCAGGCATTGTCGAGCAGGTTGCCGAGGATCTCCATGAGATCGGCGCGGTCGCCGAAGAAGCGGGCATCGGCCGATGCATCGCTGGCGATGTCGAGGGGACGATCCCGGTAGACCTTGCGCAGGGCACCAATCAGCTGCTCCACCACCGGTGCGACCTCCGTCATCTGCCCCAGCGTCACCCGTCCAGCGGCGGCGGCGCGGCGGAGCTGGTGCTGGACGATTGCGTCCATCTGCCCGACCTGCTCCACCACCTGGGTGCGCAGCTCGCTCAAGGGGGCGGTGGGGTCGGTTGCGGTGCGCAGGATGGCCAGCGGGGTCTTGAGGCTGTGGGCCAGGTCATCGAGGGCGTTGCGGTAGCGCTGCTGGTTGGCCCGGCTGTTGGCGATGAGGGCGTTGAGGTCCGCCGTGAGGCGCTCCAGCTCGACGGGGTAGCTGCCGGCAAGATGGTCGAGGGTGCCGGCCTCGATGCGCCGCAGGTCATCGGCCAGGGTGCGCAGGGGTTGCAGGCCCCAGCGCAATATCAGGCCCTGGATCAGCAGCAAGACCACCGCTGCGCCACCCAGCCAGAGCCACAGGGTGTGGCGGAATTCCTCGATCTCGCTGCTGAGCGGTGCGAGGTCGCTGCCCACCGCGAAGGTCAGAAACTGCTCTTGCCCGGCATCGTCCTCCCAGGCGACGCCGAAGTTGAGCACATGGATCTCCGCATCGCCCAGCCGCTCGCGGCTGAAGACGCGGCGACCAGGGGGTTGCGAATGGACGAGCTCAGCCGCCTGACCGGTGAGGGAGGGCGAGCGCCAGCGGAAGTCGCCGTCGCGGGATTGGACCAGCGCGTAGAGCCCGGAGCTTGGATTGGAGAAACGGGGGTCCGGCAGGTCGGCGGGCAGGGTGATGCGCCCCTCCTCGTCGTCATCGGCGGCGGCCAGTAGTGCATAAACATGGCCGAGCAGCCGCTCGCGCATGGCGCTCTCGGTGCGTTCTTGGAAGGCCTCGTCAAGGGCGAGGGCGGTGGCGCCGAGGAAGGCCGCCAGCACCAGGGTGGCGGCGACCAGTAGCCGGCCGTGCAGGGAGCGCATCAGCTTGAGGAAAGCGGTTGGAGCCATGCGGCCCCCTTCGACCAGGCTCAGGACAGGCCTCGATACGCCTTGCTGCGCAAGGCTACTCGGGCCGAAGGGATGCTCACCGGTTCGCTAACATACTGTGCGTCCCCAGTAGCCTTGAGACGGCGTATCGAGGGATCCTCCGGAGTAGGCCGCAGAGCGGCCGTGTCGAGGGGTGTGCAACCCGCAACTGCTGAATCCGGGATCAGGGTTGCCTCGCTGGCGGGCAGACCAGCCGATAACCGCGGCCACGCAGGGTCTCGATAGGGCGATGCTGCTCGTGGGGATCGAGCTTGCGGCGCAGTCGGCCGACGAACACCTCGAGCACGTTGCTGTCGCGGTCGAAGTCCTGCTCGTAGATGTGCTCGGTGAGCTGGGTCTTGGACACCACCTCACCCTGGTGCAGCACCAGGTACTCGAGCACCCGGTACTCGTAGGCGGTGAGCTCCACCGGTTCTCCCGCCATACGGACCTGCTGACTGCGGGTGTCGAGCTCGATTGGGCCGCAGGCGACCACCGCCTGAGCCCAGCCGCTTGCCCGCCGCAGGAGGGCGTTGAGCCGGGCCAGCAGCTCTTCGACGTGGAAGGGCTTGACCAGGTAGTCGTCGGCGCCGCTCTCGAGGCCCTCCACCTTGTCTTGCCAACTGCCCCGCGCGGTAAGGATGAGGATGGGGAACTGCTTGCCCGCCTGGCGCAGCCGGCGGATCAGCTCGATGCCCGACATCCGCGGCAGGCCGATATCGATGATGCCGGCATCCACGGGGAGCTCGCGGCCGAGATGCAGCCCTTCCTCGCCGTTCGGGACCGCCTCCACGGCGTAGCCCTGGTGCCTGAGGCGCTGGCGCAATTGCTCGCGCAGCTCAGGCTCGTCCTCGACCAGCAGTAATCTCAACGCTTTCGTTCCCCCTTTCCGGGGGGTATGGGCTGTCCGCTCTGGCTGTCCATCTGGTAACGCTTGACCCGACCCTCGTCGGTCAGGATCTTGATGCGGTGCACCGGTTGGCCATCGCGGTCGACGGTGTCGGCGGAGAGCACGCGACCCTGGGAGCCGCGGCGGAGGTTGGAGACCACCTCGTCGAGACTCACGCCGTTATCCCCACGCTGTTGGCCACGATCGTTGCCGCCGTGCTTTCCCCCGGCCTGGGCGTCTGCCGGCGAGAGGGCGGCGGCTCCGAGGGCGATCAGAAATAGGGTGAGGGCCGATGCAGGGGACATGGTAGAGGTTCGCAGGGCGTCTGGGTTTCCGGGGCTGTCTGCCCAAGGGTTCGGGGTTGCCGGTACACGCCTATTCTACACGGCGCTTCCCCCGTCACATCCAAGCCTAGGGCGGTGGCGCTGAACTTGTCCTGAACGCGGCACGCGAGTGCGGTGTTTGACGCGCGCCGGCCTGCTTGCTGAAATGCGGACGTTGTCACTGACCCGCGGAATTGCCCGATGTTCCTGCAGCCCGTTGTTCTTTCCGGCGGATCCGGAACCCGCCTCTGGCCCCTTTCGCGGGAGGCAGTTCCCAAGCAGTTCCTTGCCCTGACCGGAGCGCACAGCCTGTTGCAACAGACGCTGCGCCGGCTCGACGGACTCGAGGTGGAGCAGCCGCGGGCGGGCGTTGGTCTGTTGGCGCCCGTGGTCGTCTGCAATGAGGCGCATCGCTTCCTGGTCGCGGAACAATTGCGGCAGCTCGAGCGGCGGGCCGCGGCCATCATCCTCGAGCCGGTGGGTCGCAACACGGCGCCGGCACTCACCCTGGCGGCGCTCGGGGCGCTGCGCCAGAGCCCGGAAGACACGGTGCTCCTGGTGATGCCGGCCGATCACCTGATCCGCCAGGAGCCAGAGTTCCGCCGGCTGGCGGCGCTGAGCCATCGGTTGGCGCTGGGCGGGGCAGTGGTCACCTTCGGCATCGTCCCCACTAAGCCGGAGACCGGGTATGGTTACCTCCGCCGCGGCGCCGCCTTTGCGACGGACGCGGAGGCGGGCGAGGTCTTCCGGCTGGAGGCCTTCGTGGAGAAGCCGGATGTGGCCACCGCGGAAGGTTATCTGGCGGGCGGCGACTATTACTGGAACAGCGGCATCTTCGTGATGCGTGCCTCGGTGTGGTTGCGGTTGATCGAGCGCTTCCGGCCCGACATTGCCAGCGCCAGCCAGCGGGCCTTCGAGGGCAGGGAGCAGGACGGCGACTTTTTCCGGGTGGACGCGGCGGTGTTCCGCGACTGTCCCAAGGACTCCATCGACTACGCGGTGATGGAGCGCCTGACGACGGCTGCCGGCGCGGAGGCGCTGCCGCCCGCCCTGGTGCTGCCGATGGCGGCGGGCTGGTCGGACGTGGGCGCCTGGTCCGCCCTGTGGGAAGCGCGGGAGCACGACGAGCTGGGCAATGTTCTGGAGGGAGACACCTTCGTCCACGATGCCCACAACAACCTGCTCATGGCCCGGCACCGGATGGTCGCGGCGGTGGGGGTGAATGATCTGGTCTTGGTCGAGACCCCCGACGCGGTGTTGGTTACCACTAAGGATCGGGCCCAGGACGTGAAGGCGGTGACCGAGTTCCTGCAACGCGAGCAGCGCCGGGAGCTCCATCACCACCCGCGCATGCATCGTCCCTGGGGCAGTTTCGAGGGCATCGGGGCGGGGGAGCGCTACCAGGTCAAGCGCCTCACCGTGAACCCGGGCGAGACCTTGTCGTTGCAGATGCACTACCACCGGGCCGAGCACTGGGTGGTGGTCTCGGGTACGGCACGGGTCACCTGTGACGATCGGGTGTTCCTGCTCGCGGAGAATCAGTCCACCTACCTGCCGGTGGGCTCTCGCCATCGGCTGGAGAACCCCGGTCAGATCCCGCTCGAAATCATCGAGGTCCAGTCGGGCAGCTACCTCGGGGAGGATGACATCGTGCGCTTCGACGATCGCTACCATCGCTCGTCCAAGGATTGAGCCTTCAGCCCGCGGCGTCGCCTCGCCTGGCGTCCCCCGCGGCTTTCCCCTATCCTTAGCGCCCCTTTTCCCTCGCGAGCCAACCCATGGGATTTCGATGCGGCATCGTGGGCCTGCCCAACGTGGGCAAGTCCACGCTCTTCAATGCGCTGACCAAGGCGAGCATTCCCGCCGCCAACTACCCCTTTTGCACCATCGACCCCAACGTGGGGGTGGTGCCCATGCCCGATCCGCGCCTCGAGGTGCTGGCGGCGATCGTCAAGCCCCAGAACCTGGTGCCTACCACCATGCAGTTCGTGGACATCGCCGGATTGGTGGCGGGGGCCTCCAAGGGCGAGGGGCTGGGCAATAAGTTTCTGGCCAACATCCGCGAGACCGACGCCATCGCGCACGTGGTGCGCTGTTTCGAGGACGACGACGTGGTCCATGTCGCCGGCCGGGTCGACCCGGTGAACGACATCGAGGTGATCCACACCGAGCTCGCCCTGGCGGATCTCGAGACGGTGGAGAAGGGGCTGGACCGGGCGACCCGCCAGGCCAAGTCGGGCGACAAGAAGATCCTCGGGCGCAAGGCCCTGCTCGAGCGGGTGCGCGAGCAGCTCGATGCGGGCAAGGCGGTGCGGGCGATGGGGCTCACACCCGAGGAGCTTCTCGAGCTGCGCGATCTGTTCCTGCTCACCGCCAAACCGACGATGTACGTGGCCAACCTGTCCGAGGACGGCTTTGCGGGCAACCCGGCGCTGGAGGCAGTGGAGCAGCTCGCGGCCGCCGAGGGAGCGGTGGTGGTGCCGGTGTGCGCGGCGGTGGAGGCCGAGATCGCCGATCTGGCGGACGAGGAGAAGCGCGAGTTCCTCGCCGACATGGGCCTCACGGAACCCGGCCTCAACCGAGTGGTGCGGGCCGGTCATCGCCTGCTCGGGCTGCAGACCTTCTTCACCGCCGGACCCAAGGAGGTCCGTGCCTGGACTATCCCCTTGGGTGCCACGGCACCCCAGGCCGCCGGGGTCATTCACACCGACTTCGAGCGCGGCTTCATCCGCGCCGAGGTCATCGCCTACGAGGATTACCTGGCCTGCCGGGGCGAGCAGGGGGCGAAAGAGGCCGGCAAGATGCGCCTGGAGGGCAAGGAATATATGGTCAAGGACGGCGACGTGATCCACTTCCGGTTTAATGTCTGAGGCGCTCCCCGCCCGGCTCCGCAGCCGCCGCAGCTGTTGGCAACAAATAGATCTGTCCGGTTCAGTAGCACATAAACTGTCCGCTTTGGGTTGCGCGGAGCAAAGGCGCGAAGGGCGATAG
>JAEHCY010000218.1 GCA_016880695.1 Chromatiaceae bacterium
CTTATGCTCGATACCCGTGGGATCGAGATCCGCACCGGAACCCTCCAAGGCAAGTGGGTGGAGCTACAGCCAGGCGACGCATTCACCCTTTACACCGACGGCCGCGCGGGAGACCCGAGCGGGGTTTCGATCTCTTATCGCCGGCTGCCCGAGGAGGTGGCGCCGGGCACCCTGATCCTGCTCGACGACGGCGCCATCGAGCTCAACGTCACCGGCTGCAGCACCGATGCGGTGCACTGCCGGGTGGTGCATGGCGGAAACCTGGGGGAGAAGAAGAGCGTCAACCTGCCCGAGACCCGCCTCTCGATCAGCGCGCTCAGCCCCGAGACCCGAGAGGATGTGATCCGCGAGATGCGCTTCGCCGCCGAGACCGAGGTCGACTACATCGCCGCCTCCTTCGTACAGGCGCCGGAGGACGTGCTGCGCATGCGGGAGATCCTACGCGAGGAAGGGGTCAACATCCCCATCATCGCCAAGATCGAGAACCGCGCAGGGGTGGAAAACCTAGAGGCCATCGTCAAGGTGGCCAACGGCATCATGGTGGCCCGCGGCGACCTGGGCGTGGAGCTGCCGCTGGCGGACGTTCCCAGCACCCAGAAAAAGATCATTCGCACCACGGTGATGAACGGCAAACCCGCCATCACCGCCACCCAGATGCTCGCTTCGATGGAGCAGAACCCCCGGCCCACCCGGGCAGAGGCGTCCGATGTGGCCAACGCCATTCTCGACGGCTCCTCCGCCGTGATGCTTTCCGGAGAGACCGCCGCCGGCCGCTACCCGGTGGAGGCGGTGCGCACCCTCCATGATCTGGCGCTGCGGGCGGAGGCCTCACTGAGCGAATACGGCTACCTGCAGAAGATTCTGCCCAATCCGGCCAACGTGGTCACCGATGCGGTAAGCCAGGCGGCGGTCAACATGGCCCGCCAGCTCGAGGCGGCCGCCATCTTCAGTCTCACGGAAACCGGCTTCACCTCGCGGCAGATCTCCAAGCACCGCCCGGACTGCCCCATCTTCGCGATCACCGCTACCGCTTCGGTGGCTCGGCGCCTCGCCATGAACTGGGGGGTCATCCCCATGCCCTACGAGGGCAGCCGAAGCGACGAGGAGAAGATCGATTTCGCGGTCGAGCGGGGACGGGTGCTGGGCTATCTCCAGGGGGGCGACATCGTGGTGGCGACCTCGGGCTCGAACCAGCGCGCGGGCGGCACCGACCTCATCCGCGTGATCACACTCGCTAGTTGAGCGTATCCGCCCACGGCCGGGTGTGAATGGCGCAGGAACTCGCGCCCGATATAGGGGTCCAGTGACCGCGCTTTGGGGGTCAAGGGTCTTGGGTGTGAGGGCCAAGACGCCGTCGCCCGCCGAAGAGACCCGCCGTGGCCTGTGCTAGCATTTGATACCGACGTTCGATACACCGACTGGATCTCCGAAGGAGCCAAACCCGATGGCTGGATACGATTCTCCGAGCGGCCGGAACGCGGCGGATGGCCCCTGGGGTCCGAGCCGTAGGCCCCCGGGCGCGGTCCAACAACCCCGGCGGCGGCAAAGCAGCTTGCGCCGGCCAACCCCCGACGCCGGATCGCGAACCCGTGTCTAAGAAGCTTATCGTCATTCGGTCGTCCACCGACGAGAAGGTCCCCTTTCTCCGTGGCGTCCTGGTCCAGTCGCTGACCGACGTCGGGCTACCCTTCGAGGATGCCTACGCCGTAGCCCAGGGGATCCGCGAGGAGCTCGAAAGCTCCGAGGGCATCACCACGCCCGAGCTGCGTCAGCTCGTCGCCAAGGAGGTCGAGAAGCGCTTCGGCCAGCCGATGCGCGAGGCCTACGAGGCCGGCCGCGAGGCCGATCGCGAGATCCTGGTGCGCTCCCCCACCCGCGAGCGGCCCTTCTCGGTGGGCATCCTGAGCCGTCAGCTCCGCGGTTGCGCGATCAGCACCGACGAGGCCCTGGAAGCGGCGCGATCGGTGCAAGAGGTGCTGCGCCGGCGCGCAATCCTCGAGATCGAGCACCGCGACCTGCGGCGGGTGATCTTCGAAACCCTCGGGGAGGAGATCTCCACCGAGGCCGCCGAGCGCTTCCTCTCCCGATGCCGCTTCGAAGACAGTGGGGAGCCCCTGATCTTGCTGATCGGCGGGGCCACCGGCACCGGCAAGAGCACGGTCACCTCCGAGCTGGCCTATCTGCTGAGCATCACCCGCACCCAATCCACCGACATCATGCGGGAGATCATCCGCTGCTATCTGGTCCCCCACGTGGCGCCCACCCTCGCCTACTCGAGCTTCGATGCCTGGCGCGGCCTGCCCGAGGTGGAGCCCCTGGTGGGGCAAATGATCAGCGACAACCCGGTGGTCACCGGATTCCTGTCCCAATTCGGCACGGTGAAGGTGGCGCTTGAGGCGACCATCCATCGCGCCATCCAGGAACGCCATCATCTGATCGTGGACGGCGTCCACGTCCTGCCCAGCCGGCTCGACCTCAAGGGGACACGCAAGAAGGCAGTGGTGGTCGCCGCCATGCTGGTAGTCACCACCATCGAGCGTCTCTCCCGCCAGATCACCCACCGCAGCCGGGAACAACCCGAGCGCAGCTCGTCTCTGCACCGCGACCGCATCGACAGCATCTGGGAGCTGCAGAGCTTCTTCATCGACCAGGCGGAGCGAGCCGCAATCCCGGTGATCGCCAACTGGAGCGTCGAGGAGACCGTTCAGCAAATCGTGCGCGAGGTCATGGCCGAAATACTCGCCCGGCACCCGCCCGATGAGGCCGCCCTCGGGTGAACAACGGTAGCGGGGCGAAGCGCTGGGAAGATCGCCGGCCAGGACCCGCGAACGGCATCCGGTGGCGCTGGTGAGGCGCGCACGCACCCTCTGGCCACCGCGTTTCCTCAAGTCCTTCGACCGCACCCGCTGGCGCGCCCTTGTGAGCGAGCTCGGGGGCCTCACGCGGGTGCTCGCGCTCCGCTCGTCCACCCGAGTGCGAGAGTTGATCCGCCGGGGTTACGCCCCGGTCCTGCTGCTCGGCAGCCTTGCGGTCACCCTCACGCTGGTGGTTTTCCTGCGCGTCACCGCTCTCGAGCAGCAGCGTGCCGAAAGCGCCTTCGCCGAGGCGGTGCGCGACCGCGTGCTGGTGATCCAGCGCGAGGTCGAATACACACTCCGGGTGGTACGTGACCTCGGAAGCTTCTTCGATGCCTCCCAGTACGTCACCCGCCGGCAGTTCCGGGAATTCGTGGGTCCTTCGCTCCGGCACAGCCCCGGTATCACGACCCTCGAGTGGGTGCCGCGGATCACCGACCGGCAACGCGAAACCTTCCTCGCGCAAGCCCGCCGCGGCTTTCCGCGGTTTCGCATCCTCGAGGCGGTCGCGGGCGGCGAGGCGCGCGAGGCGGGACCCAGACCCGAGTACCTGCCGATCCTCTACGTTCAACCCTATGCACGCAACAAGCTCACGCTCGGGCTCGACCTTGCCTCGATTCCCGAGGACCTGGCCGCGATGGAGCGGGCCGCCTTGTCTGCCCAGATGGAGGCGTCGTTGCCACTCACGCTGGACGGTGACAGCGGGCCAGTGACCGGCTTTGCCGCCTACCTGGCCCTCTACGAGAAACCCGACCCCGGCGAGGCCGGCGACAGCGAAGACTGGGAGGAAAAGCGCCTCGAACCGCCGCGAAACGAGCCCCGGGGCTTCGTGATCGGCCGGTTTGCGATCGACGCGATCGTCGAGGGTGCACTGCAGACCCTGAGCCCCGGAGGACTTGACCTGGACCTCTACACCCAGGATCGGCAGGAGCGACCAAAGCTTCTCTACTCCCATCGTTCGCGGCTCAGCCCTGGCCAGGTCCCAGCCGGAACGCGCACAGGCCACCTCAAACCGGTGACCGACTCCATTGAAGTGGCCAACCGCAAGTGGCAGGTGCTGGCACGGCCGATACCCGGCTTTTTCGAGCCGGAGGGGCGCAGCGGCAGCATTGTCCTGGTAGGCGGACTCGCCTTCACCATTCTGTCGATGTTCTATCTGTTCACCCTCATCGGCCAGAAGGAGCAGATCAAGCGCCTGGTTGCGCAGCGCACCCTCGAGCTCGAGGGCTCCAACGCGGCGCTCAATACCGAGGTTGCTGAACGCCGCCGGGCGGAGCGGGCCCTGCAGATGCTCAACGTCACCCTGGAGCAGCGCGTGGCACGACGCACGGCGGAGGCCGAACGGCGTGCCCAGGAGCTGGAGCAGTTTGCCTACGTCGCCTCCCACGATCTCAAGGCCCCCCTGCGCGGGGTATCCAGCCTCGCAGCCTGGCTCGCTGAGGACCTCGAGCCCAAGCTCACCACCGAGGCGAGGGAGCAGATCTACCTGCTGCGCGATCGGGTCGCGCGCATGCACGCCCTGATCGAAGGCCTTTTAGACTATTCGCGGATCGGCCGTACCCCCGGATCGATCGAGCGGGTGGACACCGCGGCGCTGGTGGCCGACACCATTGACTCGCTCGCACCCCCCGAGGGCTTCCGGGTCGAGGTGAGCCCCAACATGCCCCATCTGCACACCGATCGACTCCACATCGGCCAGGTCTTCGCCAACCTCATCAGCAACGGCATCAAGCATCACGACCGCGCGCGCGGCACCATTCGGGTCTCGGGACGGGACCTCGGCGACCACTGCGAGTTCGAGGTGGTGGATGACGGCCCCGGCATCGCGCCCGAATATCACCACAAGGTTTTCATGATGTTCCAGACCCTCAACGTCAAGGACTATGGTGGCGACACCGGCATTGGTCTCGCCCTGGTGAAGAAGCTCGTCGAGGAGCACGGCGGCTCGATCCTGCTGGAATCGGGTTCTGGCCGGGGGAGCCGATTCCGCTTCACCTGGGCAAACGAACCCTCCAAACCGGGCGAGGTGCCCGCATCCGTCCTATCCACCGGGGAGAAGCCGCGATGATCGACAGCATGGCCGGTATCCTGTTGATCGAGGATGACCGGATCGATGTCATGACCGTTCAGCGGGCGATGAAGAAACATCGCATCGTCAATCCGCTGCATGTTGCGCGCACGGCCACCGAC
>JAEHCY010000219.1 GCA_016880695.1 Chromatiaceae bacterium
GGGCGGGGATCTCGATCTCTTCGGCCCCGGGGGTGCTGGTGGGGTCTGGTCGCCAGATCTCCATTGACGACGCGGCGGTCAGATGGGTGATCCCTGGCAGCCAACCCGCTGCTATTGGGGATTCCCTTTCTGCGGCGGGTCGGCTGGCCCAGAGTGTGGCCCCCGTTCACCCCAATCATGAGGAGTTGGGAATATTAGAAATCATTGACTTACCTGGAATCGCTCGGTAGTATTTCCCATCTGATTTTCGGGGATTGGGGACAAGGGCGGAGGACTGCGCGAGCGCGGGCAGAACGGTGGCTCACGAGAGGTGAGCCTATCCCTTTTGGGGTAGAAGTGCCCGGTGACCATCCCCCGAAGGTAGAATGTGGCGCCCATGGGCCCTTCGTTATATTAGCGGCTGGTGATGGTCTGCCTCTGGGCCGGCCGTGAAGGTGCGGGCCAAACGGACGCGGGCCGCACACCCCGAGCTCCACGAGAAGTGCCCGTTCGTCCCGGAGCTCGGAACGGTGCGGTAGCGCAAGCCAATTTCAGGTTCGTTAAGACACTTAGCCAAAGTTAGGAGAGACAGCGCAATGGCAATCGAAAAGCATTACACCCCGATGCTGGATCAGTTGGAGGAAGGTCCCTGGCCAAGTTTCATCTCGGGAATAAAGCGCCTGCGCGACCAACACCCCGACGAGCGCATCAACCGGGTGACCAATGACCTGTTAGGCCAGTTGGAGCATTCCTACGAGACCCGAAAGGGTTACTGGAAGGGTGGCACGGTTTCCGTATTTGGTTACGGCGGTGGCATCATCCCCCGCTTCTCCGAGGTTGGTAAGGCGTTTCCTGAGTCCAAGGAGTTCCACACCCTGCGTGTGCAACCCCCGGCGGGCAACCACTACTCCACGGCCATGCTCCGTCAGCTCGCCGACAGCTGGGAGAAGTACGGCTCGGGTCTGATCACCTTCCACGGTCAGACCGGCAACATCATGTTTATCGGGGCCGACACCAAGTCCACCCAGCATTTCTTCGACGAGATCAACGAGTACGGTTGGGATCTCGGCGGGGCAGGCCCCTGCGTGCGTACGGGTATGTCCTGTGTGGGCGCTGCCCGTTGCGAGATGTCCTGCACCAACGAGCTGAAAGCTCACCGGATGTTGCTCAACAACTTCACCGACGACGTGCACCGTCCCGCGCTGCCCTATAAGTTCAAGTTTAAGGTCTCAGGTTGCCCCAACGACTGCCAGAACGCCATCGAGCGGTCCGATTTCGCCATCATCGGCACCTGGCGGGATGACATGAAGGTGGACCAGGCGGAGGTCAAGGCCGCTGTCGCCAAGAAGGGCCGCCAGTACATCATCGATAATGTCATCACGCGTTGCCCGACCAAGGCGCTGTCGCTGCGTGACGATGACACCCTCCTGGTCAACAACCGTGACTGCGTCCGCTGCATGCACTGTCTGAATGTGATGCCGAAGGCGCTGCACCCGGGCGATGACAAGGGCGTCACCATTCTGATCGGCGGCAAGCGCACCCTGAAGATCGGCGATTTGATGGGCACCGTACTTGTGCCCTTCAAGAAACTGGAGACCGAAGAGGACTACGAGTCCCTGGTCGAGCTGGCCGAGACTATCATCGACTTCTGGGCCGAGAACGGTCTTGAGCACGAGCGTTGCGGCGAGATGATCGAGCGCGTCGGCCTTGCGAATTTCCTCGACGGCATCGGTATTGAACCCGATCCGAACATGCTTAGCCACCCGCGCCAAAGCTCATACGTCAGGCTGGATGGCTGGGACGAGGCTGCGGAGGCATGGTTCGAGCGACAGGCCGAAGCCGGCAAGTAGCTGACGGACTCCGACGTTCCTGGCGGGGTATGGTGCCCCGCCTGGCCCAGAACAATTGGTTTGCCTGAGTAATTGGAGGTAAGGCAATGGCAGAAATGCGCGAGCCGATCGAATCGGGATGCCCGGATCCTTGGCAGTATCTGCATCCCGTGATGCGCAAGAACTTTGGCATGTGGAAATACCACGAGCATCCGCGCCCTGGTGTGCTGCGCCACGTGGCCTACAGCGGTGACGAGATCTGGACGGTGAAGGCCGGTACCCAGCGTATCCTTGATGTTTTCACCCTGCGCAAGCTGTGCGACATCGGCGATCAGTATGCCGATGGCTTCGTTCACTTCACCCTGCGCTCAAACATTGAGTATATGGTCAGCGATGGGACCAAGGTGGAGCCTCTGATCGAGGCCCTGGAGGGCGCCGGATTCATCGTCGGTGGCACCCAGAACTCGGTGACCATGATCTCCCATACCCAGGGTTGGCTGCACTGCGACATCCCCGGCACCGACGCCTCCGGCGTGGTGAAGTCCATGATGGACGAGCTCATCGACGAGTTCCGCAGCGCCAACATGCCCAACCGGGTGCACATCACCACCTCCTGCTGCCAGATCAATTGCGGCGGCCAGGGTGACATCGCGATCAACGTGCAGCACACCAAGCCGCCGAGGATCAATCACAATCTGGTGGCCAATGTCTGCGAGCGCCCCACAGTGGTGGCGCGTTGTCCAGTGGCGGCCTTCCGCCCGGCCATGGTCAATGGCAAACCCTCCCTGGTGGTAGACGAGCGCAAGTGCATCTGTTGCGGTGCTTGCTATCCGCCGTGCCCGCCCATGCAGATCAACGACGCCGAGCACTCCAAGCTGGCGATCTGGGTCGGCGGCAACCACTCCAACGCCCGTGGCAAGCCGACGTTCCAGAAGCTGGTGGCGGCCGGTATCCCCAATAACCCACCGCGCTGGCCCGAGGCTACCGCCATCGTCAAGCGCATCCTCAAGGCATATAAGGAAGGTGCCCGGGATTGGGAGCGCATCAACGAGTGGATCGAGCGCATCGGCTGGCCGCGGTTCTTCGAGCAGGTGGAACTGCCGTTCACCAAGTATCACATCGATACCTGGCGAGGCGCGCGCAACAGCTTCAACGCATCGGCCCATATCCGCTTCTGAGTGGGGCTACGAGAGACCTAGACCGATAACAGATCGAGGTTGCCATGAAATTCGCAATCCAGGTCAACGAGGGGCCCTATCAGCGCCAGGCGTCGGATTCGGCCTATCTCTTTACCAAGGCGGCGCTGGAGAAGGGTCATGAGATCTTCCGCGTCTTCTTCTACCACGACGGCGTGTACAACTCTTCGCGGCTGACTACACCACCGCAGGATGACCGCAACGTTGTCAACCGCTGGGCGGAGCTTGCCGAGAAGCACGGGTTGGATATGGTCGTGTGCGTGGCCGCGGCCCAGCGTCGCGGCATCGTCGACGAGGGGGAGGCGAAGCGTAACGGCAAGGACGCTACCAACATCCACCCGGCCTTTCGTATCTCCGGCCTCGGGCAGTTGGTGGAAGCGGCGATCCAGTCGGACCGTCTCATGGTCTTCGGTGACTGAGAGGGGGGCGTGCGATGTCTGAAGTGATTAAGAAATTCCTGTACCTCAACCGCAAGGCCCCCTACGGCACCATCTACGCCTGGGAATCCCTCGAGGTGGTGCTGATCGGTGCCGCCTTCGACCAGGAGGTGAGTCTGCTGTTCCTCGATGATGGTGTCTATCAGCTAACCAACACCCAGCGCACCCAGGAAATCGGGATGAAGAACTTCTCGCCCACCTACCGGACGCTTGGGGACTACGAGGTGAAGCACCTCTACGTCGATGGCGATTCTCTCGCTGCGCGCGGTCTGAATGGGGATGATCTGATCGAGGTCGCCTGGGAGGACTTCGAGACGGGCGAGGAGATCGAGAACATCGTCGAGATCGTGGACAAGGACCGGGTGATCGAGCTGATGGAAGAGCACGACGTGGTCTTCAGCTTCTGAAGGAGCAAGCCGATGAGCATTCTGCACACAGTGAACAAGTCGCCGTTTGAAAAGAACTCCTTGGCGTCTTGCCTTAAGTTTGCTAGCGACGGTGGCTCGGTATTGCTGCTTGAGGACGGCGTCTACGCGGTACTCCAGGGAACCGAGGTAGAGGATGCCGTGATCGATGCGCTGAGCCGAGTGTCCGTCTACGTGCTGGGTCCCGATCTGAAAGCCAGAGGCTTCTCAGAGGATCGGATCATCGACGGTGTCAAGGTGGTGGACTACGGCGGATTCGTCGACTTGGCCGCGGAAAACGACAAGGTCCAAGCCTGGCTCTAAACTCCCTTTCGTTCAATTTTTTTGTAGAGGAGATCGTTCCATGCCTATCGAAGTCAACGGGAAGATGCTGGAAACCGACGAGGAAGGCTATCTTTCGAACATCAACGAGTGGGTGCCCGGCGTCGCCGACGTCATGTCCAAGGAGGACGGTCTTGAGTTGACCGAAGAGCACTGGGACATCATCAACTTCCTGCGTGAGTACTACGAGGAGTATCAGATTGCCCCCGCAGTGCGCGTTCTGACCAAGGCGGTCGGCAAGAAGCTCGGAAAGGACAAGGGCAACAGCAAGTATCTCTATGGCCTGTTCCCTTACGGTCCTGCCAAGCAGGCCTGCCGTTATGCCGGTCTGCCAAAGCCGACCGGCTGCGTCTGATCTGATCTAGCTGTTCCCCAGGGGGTGCCTGGCTCCCCCTGGTCCAGAAAGCTCGCTCGGGGGGTTGCGGAAACATGTCGTTTCTGACCGTTGTCTACGCATTGCTCTTCTACTTCGCCGCCGCGGTCATGATCCTCGGCCTGGCACTCCGTATCACCAAGTACGCCAAGACGCCGGCCCCGCTGAAGATCCCCACCACACCCGCGCCCGTCACCGAGACGGGCGTGGGGTTGCGCATGGTGCGGGAGGTCGTGCTGTTCGAGAGCCTATTCAAAGGCAACAAGTGGACCTGGATTTTCGGCTGGACCTTCCACTTTGGGCTCTTCCTGGTCACGCTGCGCCACCTGCGCTACTTCCTCGACCCGGTGTGGACGCCGATTCTGTTGATACAGCCTTTTGGCATCTATGCGGGCTTTGCCATGCTGTTGGGCCTCGCCGGACTTTGGGCGCGGCGTTTCCTGGTGGATCGTGTTCGCTATATCTCCGTGCCCTCGGATCATCTGATGTTGGCGCTACTGATTCTGATCGCGACCAGCGGGCTGGTGATGAAGTTTGTCGTCCACACCGATGTGGTCGCCGTCAAGAATTTCTTCCAGGGGCTGATGAGCTTCTCCTGGAGCCC
>JAEHCY010000220.1 GCA_016880695.1 Chromatiaceae bacterium
ACAGGCTGCGCACCTTCTCCGGCCAGTGGACGTAGGGGTAGCCCGAGGTCTTGGCCAGCAGCTTGCTGGCCTGCTCGAAGTGCGGCTTGAGCCGATCCAGGCTGGAGCGCGGCAACAGGGGCTCGAGGAACTGGTGGGCCAGGGCAAAGGTGAGCGCCGTGGGGGGCTCCATCGCCGGAATGTCGAGGTGGGCATCCGGATGCCAGGACCAGCCGTAGGGCCGTGCCCGGTCGTCGCACACCAAGGGAAACTGGCTGGAGAGCCCCTCCAGATCCCGTTGCACCGAGCGCAGGGTGACCACAAAGTCCTCCGCCTCCAGCTTGCCGACCAGCTCTCGGGCGGTGACCTTGCGTGGGTGGCGCGGCATGTGACGGAGCATCGACAAATAGCGCAGTACGGTGGCTTCCATGGCGGGGACCTCCGGGGGGCAAGGTTAGAGCGAGGGGACGACAGCTCGCGTCGCAGTCGAGCGCGCGACCTGCGTCACTGGCTGTCGCTTTAGTCTGCTCTTATAGCCAGGAACCCGCGATCACACAACAGGGTGACGAGGCCCGGGCAACCCGAGGATCGTCGGCCTATCCTGAGCCCAGCCGCCGTGGTTGGCGAACAGCCGCGACCTGGAGCGACGGGCAAACAGCAGGCTAAAGCGGTATGGAACCCCCATGGAGCCGGGCGCTGTACCCGAACCGCGCAATCTGAAACCCGAGGTAATCACCATGCGACGCCGCACCTTTCTCCAGACCCTCCTGCTTAGTCTCGCCGGGCCGGGACGGCCTCCCTGCCACGCCAGCGCCGCGATACCCACAGGGCCGGATCTCGCCCTCGGTTCCATCGAGCCCACCGACTACACGCCGGTCCGCCACCTGTTCTTCGGCCTGGGGGCGCGAGCTGTGGGCGCCTGCGGCCGGTTCGCGGATCGGGCGGGGCCGCGCCCCGCGTTCGACGGCTTCTGTGCCCTGGACCCGGACGACCTGCCAAAGGTGCTCGAGGGGGTGGATCAGAATGCCCTGTGCCTGCTCGTCCTCCCCGCCGACGAGCCGCGGGTCCTGGCGGCTGCATCCCGGCTGGCCAGGGCCATCCAAACCCGCGGTGCGCTGCTCAACCTGGCCCTGGTGCTGCACCCACCGGGGATGCCCTGGCAGCGACTCGCGGAGGAGGTGCGGTTGACCGAGCTGCGGGCAGCGACGCAGGCCCTGATGCTGGCGCCCGATGACGAGCCTCTGGGCGACGCTTGGACAGACCCCCACGACGCACCGGTGCAGACCCTCGACCTGTTCGCCCTGGCGCCGAGCCTGATCGACTGCGACCTCCACGACCTCCGCCAGACCCTCGGCAGCGGCGGCCTCTGGCTGGCCCGATCGGCTCCCTTTGCCGGTGTGGAGCAGGGTGCCGATCCCCTAGCGGCCATCGATTCCTGTCTCGCCGACCTCGGCGGTGGACGGCCAAGGGCCCTGATCGCCAAGTGGCAGGCAGGCCTGCGCGATATCAGCCTCGCCACCTACGACGGGATCGCCGATGCCTGCGCGCGGCGGGTCGCTCCTGCGGGTGAGGTCCTGGTGACGACGGGTTTGTTGCCAATGGCAGCGAAAGCGGCGGCGCGGCTCCTTCTGTTGGCGAGAGCGGCCTGAGCGCTAGTGCGATAAGGGCATGGCATGAGCCCCATGCGGCGCATTACGGCTGGCGCCTAATGCGCCCTACGCGGGCTCGTCACATCCTGCGTCGCACCGGCGATCCGCCCCGCGAGCTCTCCGAGAGGAAGACACTCGTGGTACCGCCGGTAGTAGGCCACCTCGCACGCAAGCAGGCGCAGGGCTTCATGGATCTGGTCGCGTCGTG
>JAEHCY010000221.1 GCA_016880695.1 Chromatiaceae bacterium
GACAACGCGATCCTGGAGGCCCGACATGCGCTCTATCAGGCCGCTCGCGCGGCCAACCCAGCGCGCTGCAGCGGAAAGACCCGGGACTGCTCTGCTGTGGGACCGGTGACCCTCAACCCGCAGCAGGAAAGCATGACCTCGACCGCTCCTGATCCTGGGGAAAGTATGCGGTTGGCTGCATGAAAGCAGGCGACAACTAACTTGACACGCACCGTCGCGCGTGGGCCCTAACGGACCCGCGGAGGCTTTCGGCAGCCGAGTATCCTCCCCTATGGCCTAATGGCCAGATTACGCCCGCGCTAGCGCGGGAGGCTGGGCGCGTGGCGCAGGGGTTGCAAGGGAAGGCGTCGCGATCTACCCTCCAATCCCAATCTGACCTCGCAGCGCCCTGTCGCGGCGAGGCCTTTCTGTGGTCGGGGATGGTGTGGAGGGCGGTATGTTTCAGCGCAAACGATTTGGCTTGGTGGCGGTTGGTTTGGCAGTCTGTTGCGGTGCCGCTGCACAGGTGGATACACCGGAGGAGACCGCCAAGCGGGAGTATGACCAGGTGATGCAGCTCCAGCCCAACATCGAGAACGGCCGGCGGCTCTACCTCACCTGCACGGTGTGCCACCGGCCCGAGGGTTGGGGGACCATCGATGGTATGTATCCACAGATCGCCGGACAACTGCGTACCGTTATCATCAAACAGCTTGCGGATACCCGGGCGCGCAACCGCGATAATCCGATCATGTATCCCTTTTCGGTTCCGGACATCCTTGGGGGCCCCCAGGCCGTTGCCGACATTGCCGCCTATGTGGCCAAGCTGCCCATGACGCCGCACAACGGCGTGGGGCCGGGGACCGACCTGGAGCTCGGTGCGCGCCTCTACGAGGACAATTGCAAGAAATGCCATGGGGCCAACGGAGAAGGAGACACCAAGGAGCATATACCGGCGGTAGCGGGCCAGCACTACCTCTATCAAATGCGGGAGTTCGATTGGATCCGCATCGGTAAGCGCAGGAACTCCGACCCCAAGATGGTCAAGCAGATCGAGAGTTTTTCGCCGCGGGAGCAATCCGCCGTGCTCGATTACGCATCGCGAATGCGGCCGCCGAAGGAAAAGTTGGCGAAGGAGGGTTGGACCAATCCGGATTTTCCGGGCTACGTGCGTCCCCCTTCCGAGGTCGCACCAAGGTTTTGAGCCTGCAACCGGATGAATAGCCCGCGGTTGACTCGCGGACTTTGCGACCCGTCCGCGACTTGATCCAAAAAAATACGGGGCAAGGCCCCGTATCAAGTCGGTTCAAACCAGGGGGAGCCGTAACGATCGGCTCCCCCTGGGGCTGCAAGCTACATGAAGATATCTTTTGTGATGTTGTTATACCAGCTATAGGCGTATTGCACCTCGCGCTTGCGGGTTTCTGCGCTGGCGTCGGTGGGGCTTACGCCGCCCGAGTCCTTCACCGCGACGATCTTGCCGTCCTCGCCCAGCTTGTACACCCCGGCAACCGAGATGGCGTAGTCGGTGCCCAAGATCGAGTAACAGGTGTTGATGTAAGAGGGAACACCGGGCGCCTTGTCGGCGAGCATGGCCACAACCGCGGCAGCGCAGACCTTGGCCTGGGAATTGGCGGCATAGGCCGATTTGGGCATCTCCCCGGCAATGCAGGCATCCCCGATGACGTGAATGCCCTTGTGCAGGGTGGACTCGAAGCTCTTCCCGTCCACGGGACACCAGCCCTTCTCGTCGGTGAGACCCGTCTGCACCGCGATTTCGCCGGCCTGCTGGGGCGGGATGACGTTGACCACCGCGCCCTTGATCTCATCACCGAAGCTGGTGACCACCGCGTTCTCCGCCGGCTTGACCTCAACCACGCCGTTATCCGGACCCGGCTTCCACTCGATCAAGGCCTTGTCGGTCTCGTAGCCATAGAGGGCCTTCCAGCCCTGAATGAATAGCCCCTGCTTGGAGAACTTGGAGCTGTGGTCGAGGATGACGACCTTGGACTTCGGTTTGTTCTTCTTGAGGTAATGGGCGATCAGGCTGGCACGCTCGTAGGGCCCCGGGGGGCAGCGGAAGGGGGCGGGCGGGGCGCAGATCACCACGGTGCCGCCATCGGGCATGGCAACGAGCTGGTCGTGCAGGATCTTGGTCTGGGGACCCGCCTTCCAGGCATGGGGCATCTTCTCGGCGACTTCCGCGCTGTAGCCCTTGACCTTGTCGTATTTGAACGAGATGCCGGGGGAGACGATGCAACGATCATAGGCGAAGGTCTTGCCGCCCTTGGTCTTCACCTCCTTCTTCGCCGGGTCGATACCGGTGACGGAGTCGATGACCACGTTGATGCCGTGCTTCTTGAGTCCGTCATAGCCGAACTTCAGTGAGTCCAGCGTGCGGTCCCCGGCGAGCACCTCGTTGCTCAAATAGCAGGTGTAGTAGTCGGGGTTGGCCTCGATCAGGGTAACCTCCACCGAGGAATCCAGCCGCCGGACGTACTTCGCAGCGGTGGCACCGGCTGTGCCGCCACCGACGACCACTACCTTCTTGCCGGCACCGAGGGCGATGTAAGGGAAACCCATCATGCCTACGGCGGTGACCGTGCCGGCGGCTTTGACGAAATCGCGACGATTGATTTTCATGCTGCTGATCCTCCCCCGGGTTATTGCTGGCTGGCGTAGAAGCTCAGAACGGCTTCGAGATTGGCATCGCCGTCCTTCTCCCGCAACTGCTCGACCTTCTGCTTCATCTTTTTGGGCATCTCCCGCGACCCGGCGATGAAGTCCGCCATCTGCCATCTCAGATAGGGTGTCCACTGACCGGCGAGGAGCTGATACTCGTCCGAGGATTCCTCATCCTTATCCTTATCCTTACCGGCGGATTGTTCTCCCTTCTTCTTTCCGCCACCGGGGATCTTCCCGCCGTCCTCGTGACATTTCTCGCAGTACTTGTCGTGGAGTTTCTCGCCCTTCTTGGCGAGCTGCTGGTCGAACTTCTGCTTGGCCGGCACAAACTTCTTGCCGTTGAAGAAGCCCGCCATCTTCTCGATATCGGCGTCCGAATACCCCTTGGCGATCCGTCCCATGATGGTGGAGGGGACTTTACCCTCCTTGTAGCCCTTCATGGTCTCGACAAAGTATTCACTGTTACTACCGCCGATGCTGGGCGAGGCCGGTCCGGCACTGGCGCCATCGGTGCCGTGACAGCCGTTGCAGTTCTCCGCCAGCATCTGGGCCGTGGGGCCATCGTCGGCGAGGGCGAGCGGGGCGACGCCGATCGCTGCCGCACCCACCAGCATGGCGAGCGTCTTCAGGGTGTTGGCCATATATCCTCCTGTGATTTAGTTACCGGTTTTTTTCGAGAAACACACGCGGAGATGAGGCCCTCCGCCCGCCATGCTTGCCCTTAGGGGCGACCCGCGCCACCCTGCGCCCGTTGTTCGTCCAGTCTCGAGGTGGCAAGCGACGCCGCACGCGACGTCGCGGCTACAATCCTGCTTCAGCGTACCCCCGCGAGCAGGGCGGCGGCCTGGTCGTTGCCCTTCTTCTTGGCGATGTCCCAGGCTGTACGTCCCCTTTTGTCCTTGAGCTTGGGGTCGGCACCACGCTCGAGGATCATGCGGATGAGGTCGTTGTTACCCGTGGTAACGGCCTCCATGAGGGCGGTGACGCCGTCGCGGTCCTGCCGGTTGACGTCGGCTCGGCCCTGGGCGAGCAGCTCGACGATGTCCCGATGGCCGTGACCCACCGCCCAGACCAGCGCGGTGGCCCCGTCGGTGTCGCTGGCGTTGACGTTGGCCCCCTTCTCCAAAAGGGTTTTGACCACCTCCGCGTGACCGTTGCCGGCAGCGAGCATCAGGGCGGTAGCGCCGCTCTTGTCGCGTGCCTCGATATCGGAGCCGCCGGCCAGGAGCACCGCCAGGGTTCTGGCGTGGCCCTTCTCCGCTGCCTGCATCATCGCGGTGCGGCCGTCCTTGTCGGACGCCTTCGGGTCGGCATCTTTGTACAGCAACTGCTCCACCATATCGGTGATGCCATAACGTGCCGAGATCATGAGGGCGTCCCACCCGGCGCGGGTGCGGTCGTAGACGTGTGCCCCCTTCTCGATGAGCAGGGCGCTGATGCCGATATGGCCGTTTTCGGCGGCGAAGGTAAGGGGGGTGCACCCGGCCACGGTTCGCGCATTGACAGACGCCCCCCGCGTTAGCAGCAGTGCCACGGTCTCCATGTTTCCGTTCTCCACCGCCATCATCAGGGCGGTCTTACCGAACTCACTTCCGGCGTTGACGTCTGCGCCCTGGTTGAGCAATGCCTCCGCCGTGGCGGTGTCGCCTACGGATGCGGCGAGACGGAGTTCCCGCTCCTTGTCCTTGTCGGCCGCGAGGCCAGGGAACGTCAGCGCGAGCGATAGCACGGCCGAGATGAGGTGGAGAGCACGGGTCTTCATGGGGCTCAGGTCTCTTGCAACGGTCAACGGCACCCGGCGGGCCGGCTGCGGCTATTTCGCCGCGGGCTCCGGTGTCTCTGGAGAGGCCGGTTCATCTGGCTCCTTGTGGGCGATGCCTTTATGGCACTCGATACAGGCCTCGCCCTCGTCGGCCGCCTTGGCGTGGCGGCGGGCCGCGGTGCGGTCCTGGGCGGACAGATCCATGTTCGCGAACTTGTGGCAACTGAGACACTCGCGGGAGTTGCTTGATTTCATCTTGGCCCATACCCGGGTGGCCATATCCCAGCGATGCGCCTCATATTTCTCGGGCGTGTCAATGGTGCCGAGGATCTCGTGGTAGACGTCCTTGGCCGCCATGATCTTGGCCATCATCTTCGGCAGGAACTCCTTGGGTACGTGGCAATCCGAGCAGGTGGCCTGCACTCCCGAGGCATTCTTGTAATGGACGGTCTCCTTGTACTCCTCAAGGTTGACCTTCATTGTGTGACAGGAGGTGCAGAACTCCATCTCGTTGGTGTAGGCCACGCCCACATTGAACAGGCCGGCGAACGCAATGCCGGCCAAGAACACCGCCAGCACCACGATGAGGGTTATCTTGCGGCCGGAACCGCTACTACGCTCAGTAACCATCAGCTCACACCCTCTCTGGAAACGGTTCAATCAAGTGGCCGCGGCTGTTCCGCCCTGCGGGCAACCTTCCGCTCGCGCCAGTTGACTTGTCGATTATTTTGCGTTGCATGTTACGTGAAACGCGGGCGCTCTGCCAAGAACTGCGCAGCGCGCAGGTCGCAACCGGGACAGCCCAGGGAACCCGCCGCTCCTCCTGCGCTCCGCTGCCTACCCGCCGAGGACGCGGGCGCGGGAGGGGGTGGGGCCCTGCGCCCGGGCGAAGTCGAGCATGCGCTGGATCGGCGCCACGGCCCGCCGGCCAATTTCGGGGTCGATCTGGACCTCGTTGCTGCCGGTGGCCAGCACTTCCTCGAGGTTCTGCAGGGCGTTCATCGCCATCCAAGGGCAGTGGGCGCAGCTCTCGCAGGTGGCGCCCACGCCTGCCGTGGGAGCGGCGATGAGCTTCTTGTGCGGGGCGAGTTGGTGCATCTTCCAGAAGATTCCTTCGTCGGTGGCAACGATGAACTCGCGGTTGGGAAGCTCGGTGACCGCCCTGATCAGGGCGGTGGTGGATCCCACCACATCCGCCTGGTCGACCACCTCGTCGGGCGATTCGGGGTGCACCAGCACGGCGGCCTCGGGGTGCAGGCGGCGCAGGCGCTGCAGCGCGAACCCCTTGAACTCCTCGTGGACCACACAGGCACCGGGCCACAGCAGCATGTCGGCGCCGGTCTTACGCTCGATGTAATGGCCGAGGTGCTTGTCCGGGGCCCAGAGAATCTTCTCCCCGAGCGCGTGCAGGTGGGTGACGATCGGAAGCGCGATGCTCGAGGTGACCACCCAATCGGAACGCGCCTTCACCGCTGCGCTGGTGTTGGCGTAGACCACCACCGTGCGCTCGGGGTGCTGATCGCAGAAGGCGCTGAACAGCTCCAGCGGACAACCCTCGTCAAGGGAGCAGGTGGCCCGCAGGTCGGGCATCAGGATGCGCTTCTCGGGGTTGAGGATCTTCGCGGTCTCGCCCATGAAGCGCACCCCGCACACGACCAGGGTGGTTGCCGCGCTTTGTGCCCCGAAGCGGGCCATCTCCAGGGAGTCGGCGACGCAGCCGCCGGTGTCCTCCGCCAGTTGTTGCAGATCGCCATCGGTGTAGTAGTGGGCCACGAGCAGCGCACCCTGCTCCTGGAGCAGGCTCTTGATGCGCCCGATGAGGGCCGCCTTGTCCAGTGGCGAGAGCCGGGGCCATTGGGGGGCCTCGGGGACGCGAATCGGCGGCGGGGCCCAGGGGTTGGCAGAATGGGGGGTTGGGGTATTCATTGCCAGGCGCTCGGGGGTGCTGCAGGATTTCGACGGGGATCGCGGGCCCCGGGGCGGGTGCTTAGGTTTCGGACGGATTGCCTTCTCGCTCGCCCGCAACAGCAGTGAGGTGGCTACATTCCAGGAGTGGAAACCAGCTCGCGCCTCCGGATCTCTTATGTGCAGTATGGCACGAAACCGAGATCCCTCGGGGAGAACAAGCCGGTGCGGAGATCTGGCCTCGGGGGACGCGCCCCGCGCCGGCCGGCTTTTCAGGCAAGCGACTGGCGGTGAGGGCGCCAGTCACCTGCTGGTTCGGCGGGCTCAAAAGGCTCTCAACCGGCGTCGCGACCCGAAGGGTTGGTGAAGCGGTCGTTGAGGGTCTGAACGTAGGTGTCGCACTCCTCGCGGACCCGCGCCAGGCGCCGTTGGGCTCTCGACCCCCAGCCGCGCACACCGCCGAAGAAGACCGAGCGCAGTTTGCCGGTGTTGGCGTGGAAGGCGGCGACCAGGTCACCGCGCAGATCCTCCGCGGCGGCGCGCCTCCGGACCCAAGGCCGAACAGTCAGGGCGGAGAGATGGCA
>JAEHCY010000222.1 GCA_016880695.1 Chromatiaceae bacterium
CGGCGAGGCATAAGTCAAGACCCCAGCTCGCGGGCGCGGGCTGGGCGACCCGCGTGGAGACGCTCCATCTGGACGGGGAAGACTTCCTCGGCGAGGTGCGCGACCTGGTGGAGCCCCTGCTGACACGGGGCGCAGATCGGCTGGTGCTCGGCTGCACCTACTACAGCTTTCACGCCGGGATCCTCGGGCCCGTGGTCGCGGGCGGATCTGGTGGACGTGGCGGAGGCCGTCGCCCGCCAGGTGCGGCGGCTCTCGCGGGTGGGCTACCCGCCGGCCAGGGGCAGCTCAGATTGCTGGCGACGGCACGACCCGAGCGGCTGCATGCCGCCCTGGGAGCATTGGGTCTCGGCACCCCGGACCAACGCTGCCCGGGTCCGGCTCGGCTGGTTCAGGTGGCCTAAGGCTGCCGCCGGGCGCGAACGCTTTCCCGGCTAACGATAGTCCACCTCGAAGAGCCCGCCGCAACGGTTGGCCACCCAGATGGCGTGGCGATTCCAGCCCCAGTTCTTCCCCAGCTTGCAGCGCTTCTCGCCGAGGCTGCGGATCAGCTCCACCTGCTGCGCTGTGCCCCGCAGACGACATTCGCGGGTGCCCTCGCCCCAGGACTGGCAGGTGAGGCGCTCGCCCCCGCTCTCCGCCCCGCTCTCCGCCCCATCGCGTGGCTGGAAGAGCCCGTGACAGCCCTTGTCCACCCAGACCACGCGGCGGCTATAGCCCCAGGAGGAGCCACGGGTGCAGACCGCCTTGGATCGCTGCTCCACCAACCGCACCCCCCGCTCTGCCCAGGGAGCAGGACACTCTTTGTACTGCCCCTTCTTGCTCTCGCAGTTGACGCTGTAGGAGGAGGACACCCTGGCCTTCGCCTCCTGGGGCAGGGCTAAGCCGACGGCGAGGAGCAGGGCAGTGGCCACAAGGGCGGCGTAGGAAGGCATGGTCGAAGACTCCTGAGCGGTGGCAGGTAAGGGGGCTCAGTGTAGCCGCAGCCGATACGGCCGATCAAACCCCGATCCGGCCGCTTTCGCCTCACTTGCTCGCCGCCGCAGGCTCCCGCAGGCGCAGGGTGAGGTTGCGGAGCTCCCGCTGCAGCTCCAGGTTCTGGAAGGCTCGCAGAGGTGGGACATCCCGTTGGAGGGACAGTTAAAGAGGCCAGGCTCAATTGAGCGACCTATCGCGCATTGTTCCTTCCGCTCGGAGCTCGATGCCGAGGCGGTCGGCGACATCCGCATGGCGCTGAACCAAGGTCAGCCGCTGGGTGAGTCGCGCTTCATCGACAGCATCGAGCGGGCCACCGGACAACGGCGTGAGGTTAGGCCGAGGGGGAGGCCGCGGAAGCCTGTGGTGGAAGCGGCCACACCACATGGGGATCAATTGTCGATGAGTGTTTAGCCTTGAATAGTTGCGCCTGACCCCCTGGCCCCCTTTCCCCGTCAGCCCTCCAGGGGGGGCAAGTCACATCTCTCCACCCGGCAAACGAGCCGTCCCCGCTGCAGCCGGGCCGCCACGCCATCCCCCGGCGATACCTCCGCCGCATCCCGCAGGATCGCCCCATCGGGTAACCGGCGCAGGATAGCGTAGCCGCGGCCCAGCGTCCCCAGGGGGCTCACCGCATCGAGCGTCTGCACCAGCCTGAGCAGGCGCTGGCGTTGCGCCGAAAGGCGGTGCGAGATGGCCTGATGCACCCGCCGATCGAGGCCCTCGAGGGACTGGCGCTGGGCACCCAGGCGCCGCTCGGGGGAGGCCGCCAGCAACCGCCCGCCCAGGCTGCGCTGCCCGATACCCAGGAGCGCCAGGCGACCCTCCATCTGCCGCCGCAGGCGGCCCACCAGATCGTCAAGCCGCTGCGCCTGCTGGTGGAGGCGATTCTGTGGGTGGAGCAGGCTGAGGTGGCGCCCCAGCGACCCAAGCCGACTCACCAGAGCCGCCTGACGTCGGCCTTGAGCGGTGAGCAGCCGTTGCCGCAACACCTGCAAACCGCGCGACAGCTCCACCCGGTCGGGGCTCACCAGCTCGGCGGCCACCGAGGGGGTGGGGGCGCGGCGGTCCGCCACGAAGTCGGCGATGGTGAAATCGATCTCGTGTCCGATCCCGGTGACCACCGGAATGCGCGAGGCGGCAATGGCCCGGGCGAGGGGCTCCGCGTTGAACGGCCAGAGGTCCTCCATGGCACCGCCGCCACGGGCGATCACCAGCACGTCGCACTCCGCCCGCCGGTTTGCGATCCCCAGCGCCTCGACCAGGGCCGGGACCGCCTCCTCGCCCTGCACCGGCACCGGGTAGATCAGCGCCGGCAGCGCGGGAAAACGCCGCCCCAGCACGCTCAGCAGATCGCGCAGCGCCGCTCCGCTCGGCGAGGTGATCAGACCCACCTGGCGAGGGAAGGCGGGAAGGGGGCGCTTGCGCTCGGCGGCGAACAAGCCCTCCGCCTCAAGCTTCTGTTTCAGCCGCTCGAAGGCCAACCGCAGCGCCCCCTCGCCGGCAGGCTCCAGGTGCTCCTTGTTAATGTTGTCAACAGGACTGATGGCTGGCAGGGTCTGAATGCAGAAGAAGACATCGCAGAACTTGCCGAGAAATTCTTGGAAATGATACACTAGCATGTTCGGGGTAAACCTGC
>JAEHCY010000223.1 GCA_016880695.1 Chromatiaceae bacterium
CCAGGAGGACCGGCGCCTGCGGGTACAGGCGCACGTACCGCTCGAAGGCCTCGCGCTCGCTGCCGAAGCTCATGACCCAGCTGTGGGCCATGGTGCCGCTTACCGGGATACCGGCCTCGACCCGGCCGTAGCCGATGGGCTGGTGACGCCAGGCGGTCGTGGGCCCCACCGGTCCCGTCATCAGCCAGACGGCGCCCAGCCAGAGCGCGACGAGCGCCGGCCACATTCGGCGCGGGGCCGAGCGGGCCGCCAGCAGGGCGGCGCCCAGGTTCAGGGCCAGGGTCAGGAGTGCCGCCAGCCGCCGTCAGCCAGGGCAGGAGCAGGAAGCCCCCCGCCAGCGAGCCCGCGATGGCCCCCAGGGTGTTAGCCGCGTAGGCATAACCCACATGGCGCCCGGCGTCGCGGTTGCCTTCGCCCTGCAGCCCGACCAACAGCGGGAACTGCACCCCCGCCAGCAGCGATGGCCCCGGCACCAGCAGCCCCGCGATCAGCGTCCAGCCGAAGACCTGGCCGGGCAGCCCGAAGGCGCGCAACTGGCCCAGATCGACCGCCAGGACCGCGATGCGGTCGCCAACTGCCCAGGGCGCGGCCAGTAGCCCCGCCTGCCCTACGCGCTACGCGCGCTGCAATGAATTTGCGAATTTATAGGACAATAGCTTGTAGATTAGTGTGGCCGCCAGGAAATCAGGAGCTTTATTTGCTTCAGATGGACAGAGCTCGACAACGTCGAATCCTACGATATTGGAGTGTAAGCTGACTTCTTTCAGTATTTCCAGCACATCAAACCATTGAAGGCCGCCCGGAACCGGCGTACCTGTTGAAGGCATAATTGAAGGATCAAGAGCATCTAAATCAAAAGAAATATATACATTTTTTGTCAGACTTTTAATAATGCGCTCTTTCCAGTTTTTCTGGTAATATACGTCGCTTGCCAAAATGACATTTTGCCGATTGATGTGCTTCAATTCGCATTTACCCATGCTCCGTATTCCAACAGCAATCACCGGGCAATATTTGCTCACTTGATACATAGCGCAGGCATGGTTATATATCGATCCGTTATATTCAGGTCGCATATCGGTATGTGCGTCAAACTGCAAGACGCTCAGGTCATCAATAAGACCCGCATAGGCTTTCACTGGACCGATGCACACGGTGTGCTCGCCTCCGAGCGTGACGACAAACTTACCCTTTCTGAGCCACCCATCGACTTCTTTATAAACCGCCTCTATCATTGATTCCGCGGAACCGAACCCTGAAATGGTATCTAACGTATGGATTCCATGTTTGTACACTTCCGTGTCGGTTTCGAGGTCATAGAATTCAAGCTGAGGAGCGGCCTCAAGAATCGCCGCCGGACCTTTATCTGATCCCTTTATCCAGGTACTTGTTTCATCGTAGGAAACCGGAACAATCAAAATGTCGCTATTTTCCTCTAGGACGTAGTATTCGCCAACCTCGGTTATGTCAAGAAAATTATGTTTCATCTTACAGGGAATGGGCGTGGGTTGATATTCCGATTAAGTGGCTACCGGGTCGCTATTGTTTCCTTCTACCCGCAGGGTTAGGTGGCGCACCACCTGTAGGATCTCGCTCACGCGGGACTTGCCTAGGGCCCAGATCTTTTTTCCCTCAAAGGCGGGCTCCCGCTATCGCCACCAGCCGGTGTGTTGAGCGGCGGTGGGAAGTCGTTGATTGAGCCCCCGCCAGCTAAGACCTTCCAGGATGTCAATACGCTCGCGAAGCGTACCAGAATGTGGCGGAGGGTGACGGCGTTCACATCCGATATTCACTCTGTAGCCACCCTGGCATGCCAACAAACCCTCATTGGCATGAGGGAAGCAACCGGACCCCTATCTTGATCAGGGATGAAAGCGATCGCTTTCACGCCAAGTACGCAATGCGTGAAATCCATGGCAATTCAGAAAGATGATCGTTAATAAAGCGCTCGGATGCGAGTATCCTATTGTGACTTGACGGGCCTGGTCGGTCGTCGATTCCCCGGACCAATCGCCCCGAGTAACCAGCGCCGGCCCGGTAACACTTAGTTTCCTCTATCCCCCGGCCGGTCTCGCGCAAGCGGGCGAGGGGGTCTGAACGATTATGCCAAGAGATCACCGACCACCTGGTTGCCGGGAACCTCGCGACGGTGTGCCCAACCGATTTGCGGATGCTTTGCGGCGCGAAACCGGGTTCTCCACATCGACTGGCCCCCTGTCCGATCCCGAAGGAAACAAGCCGTGGACAATCAAGAACAAACGCCCCGACCTTCCCTGAGGCTAAAGGGGGCGAGCGGGGCCGTTGGGTCCCAGCGCACGGGGTTAGCGCGTCGGTGGAAGCGGTGCTGGCATGGGGTAGCGTTGGGGCCCGAGAATCATGGGTAACCGAGCGAGGTATATCGTGAAACGGGGGCTGCAAACCAGCTATCTCGTCGACGGCCTGGTGGGAAGGCGCCATGAGCACAGCAGCGGTATGGGCGTTTTCGCCAACCAGCCCTTCAAGAAGCGGGCGCTCCTCTGCGTCTGGGGCGGGGACGTCGTCGATCGCGCCCAGCTCGCCGAATGCTCGCCGCGCCAGCAGCGCCACGCCCTGCAGGTGGAGGACGGACTCTACCTGGTGACCCATCGCGAGCCGGAGGTGGCCGACCACATCAACCACAGTTGTGAACCGAACGCCGGCATGCACGGGCAGATCTCCCTGGTGGCCATGCGCGATATCGTACCCGGCGAGGAGGTGTGCTTCGACTACGCCATGACCGATTCGTCGGATTACGACGAATTCGACTGCGCCTGCGGGACGCCGTCCTGCCGGGGCCGGGTCAGCGGTCGGGACTGGCTTAGAACCGACCTCCAGGCGCGCTATGCCGGTTGGTTCTCGTCCTACCTCGCGCGGCGGATCGCGCAGCTCACCGGCTCGTCGGGTTGATGGCCTCGCGTTCCCGGTGGGCCCCGGACCCAAACCCCCTCGGACCTCAGGCCCACCCCCGCGCCTTTTCGGCCTACAACCCACCGGCCGCCGGGCCGTCTTGCGGGATTGGGCCATGGCGGCGGCCGCGCGATGCGGCTCAGGAGAGGCGGTTGCGGTAATCCTCGTAGCCGAAGGTGCGCACCAACCGGAAGGTGCCGTCCTCCGTCCACAGGCCGATGGAGGGGTGCTTGACGCCGTTGAAGGTGGTGGTCTTGACCATCGTGTAGTGGATCATGTCCTCGAGCACCACGCGATCGCCCACGCGGAGCGGCTCGGGGAAGCTGTAGTCGCCCACCACGTCCCCCGCCAGGCAGGTGGTGCCGCCGAGGCGGTAGGTGTGCGGGAATTCGCCAGGCAATCCGGCGCCCCGTACCTCGGGTCGATAGGGCATCTCGAGGACGTCGGGCATGTGGGCGGTCGCCGAGACGTCAAGAATGGCGATGTCCATGCCGTTGTGGACCAGGTCTTCGACGGTGGCTACCAGCACCCCGGTCTGCCAACCCACCGCCTCGCCCGGCTCGAGGATCACCCGCACCCCGTGGCGTGCGCGGAACGCCCGGATCAGGCCGATCAGCCGCTCCACCTCGTAGCCCTGGCGGGTGATGTGGTGGCCACCACCAAAGTTGACCCAGCGCATCCGCGCCAGGTAACGGCCGAAGCGCGCCTCGAAGGCGCCCAGCACGCGCTCGAGCACCTCTGCCCCCTGCTCGCACAGGGCGTGGAAATGCAGACCCTCGATGCCGTCGAGCTCGTCCTCGCGGAGCTCGGAGGCCACCACCCCCAGGCGCGAGTAGGGCACGCAGGGATTGTAGAGATCGGTGCCGACCTCGGCGTATTCCGGGTTCACCCGAATGCCGCAGGAGAGGGGTCGCGGGCTCGCCCGCACCCGCTCGCGGAATCGCCGCCATTGGGAGAAGGAGTTGAAGGAGAGGTGATCGGCCAGCCCGAGGATGGCGTCGAAGTCGTCTTCTCGGTAGGCCGGGGCGTAGACGTGGACCTGGCCCCCCATCTCTTTCCGGGCCAGGCGGGCCTCATGGAGCGAGCTGGCGGCGGCGCCTTTAAGATACTGCCGCACCAGGGGAAAGGTGCTGAACAGGGCAAAGCCCTTGAGCGCGCAGATCACCTCGGCGCCGCTCTCTTGCTGGACTCGCCCCAGCAGCTCCAGATTGCGCCGCAGCAGGCCGAGGTCGCAGAGGTAACAGGGCGAGGGAACCTGGCGGATGTCCAAACGCGGTCTCCAGCGCGAAGCCGGTCGTAGCGATCAATTCTGTGCTTTGGGCGGGATATCGGCCACCTGCCAGGGCAGTCCGTGGATGCTGAGGGCGTCCATGAAGGGGTCGGGGTCGAGCTCCTCGACGTTGAAAACACCGGGCCGCATCCAGATCCCCTGCAGCATCAGCATGGCCCCGATCATGGCCGGCACCCCGGTGGTGTAGGAGACGGCCTGAGCCTTCACCTCGCGGTAGGCCTCGGCATGATCGCAGAGGTTGTAGACAAACTTGCCGATGGGCTGACCGGCCTTCAGCCCCCGCACCTGCACCCCGATGCAGGTCTTGCCCTGGTAGGTGGCGCCCAAGGACGCGGGCTCGGGCAGCACCGCCTTGAGAAACTCCAGCGGCACGATCCTTTGCCCCTGGAAGTCCACCGGGTCGATGCGGGTCATGCCCACGCTCTCCAGCACCCGCAGGTGGGTGAGGTATTGTGGGGAGAAGGTCATCCAGAAGCGGGCCCGGCGCAGGGAGGGGAAGTTCGCGACCAGGGACTCGAGCTCGTCGTGGAACAAGAGGTAGCTCTCCCGCAGGCCAATGGTGGGGTAGTCGATGGGCTTGTGCACCGCGAGTGGCTCGGTCTCCTTCCACTCGCCGCCCTCCCAGTAGCG
>JAEHCY010000224.1 GCA_016880695.1 Chromatiaceae bacterium
AGGGCCCAACAGGTTTCCTGGGAAGTACGGCTCCGCGCAACCGCTGATGGTTTCAACCACTCCGCCCGGGTGCGCTTCCGAGGGTTACTGGCCCGGACCTCACCCACGGGGGAGTACCCTTGAGCTCACTGTTCGAGCTGCACCTCAACGCCTGCCCTGGGGCTCCCTGGGGTTTGCGGCACGCCATCCCTGGCGTCAGCACCCTCATGCGGCTATGCGCTTTTGCTCGATCTGCAGCCCACTAGCATCGATTTCGGGGTGCTCCTTGAGACCCCGCGCCACCAGATCGGCAAGCGAGATCCTGCTGAGGAAACGGAAGATCTCCTCGCTGAGCTCATCCCAGAGAGTATGCGTCAAACAGCGCTTGCCGTCCCGGCAGTTCTGCTTGCCACCACAACGAGTGAATTCCACCCACTCGTCCACCGCACAGATGATGTCGGCAATCGAGATCTCGTGGGCTTCCTTACCCAGGTAGTATCCGCCGCCCGGACCGCGGATCCCGCGCACAAGCTGCTTATGCCGCAACGCAGCAAACAGTTGCTCCAGGTAGGAGAGCGAGATGCCCTGGTTGTTGGAGATGTCCGCAAGAGTCACCGGCCCACTCTTCGCGCTCAGGGCCAGATCCAACATTGCGGTGACCGCGTACCTGCCTTTGGTTGACAATCTCATGGATGTTTACCTTTATTTTAGAGGGGCCTTAAACCCGATAGAAGCAGTCGGAAATAAGATTAGGCGTCTGCCGGGAATAGTCAAGACCTTTTGTGGGTTTTTTGCGCCGAACCCTGGCTATCAATCCAGGGACGCAGGGAGGCCCGGGTGATATCTGTCGTCAGATCCGAGCCCGCGCCGAGCTCCGATCAGGCGTCCTCGAGGCGATTGATCGCGGATCGACCCAGGCTCGTGCGGGCTCCATCTCCGCCGTGACAGACTCCTGGACAAGGCGGAAACCGTAGCCCTCCGACCGACAGTACTCGAGCCACTTGGAGAGGAACAGGTTGAGCCGCCACTTTGTCTCCAACATCGAAGGTGGCAACCGCACGAGGGCTTGGGTGAGATCAAACCGAAGACTGATCACTTCTACCTGACGGGCGTCGTAGTAGACGCGCAGCCGCGCCGCCGGGTCCGCGATGCGCGCATTCTCGTGGCAGAAATAGTGGGTCAAATGGATCAGGCTAGAATAGGGCGTCTGTTCCAGAACCTCGAGATGCAGGCCCACCCGACCCCTGAGCCTAGAGCCGTGACTACCCGAGAGGGTTCGCAGATCCGGTGCCAGTCCAATCATTGCCCGATAGTTCTCCTCACACAGATCGCTAAGACGCCCGATGGTCGGTCGGTCGCTCATGATCTGCCTGAGATCCCAGGAACGAAACACTAGCTCGGTGTTCGCCCGGTTTCGGCGACTCGGAGCAACGCCTGTTTCAAGACGGCCCAATCACGCGGCTGGGAATCAAACAAAGGAAACGCCGCTGGTGGCGGCGTTTGGCGAGAGACGGTGGTGGGGCTTATTGGCAACACCTAGGCCTTGGCATTTTGCTCTGCGACCTGCCGTCGCACCTCCGCCATGTCCAACTCCTGAGCCTTCCCGATCAACTGGCGGAAATGCCCCTCCGGGAGGGCGCCAGGTTGAGCATAGATGATGGTCTGTTCGCGGAAGATCATCAGGGTGGGAATTGAGCGGATTTGAAAGTGCATCGCGATGGCGCTCTGATCCTCCGTGTTCACCTTGGCGAAGACGATGTCGTCGAAATCCCTTGCCACCTTTTCGAACACCGGCGCAAAGGTACGACAGGGCCCACACCAAGGCGCCCAGAAGTCCACGATGACGAAATCGTTGTTGGCTACAGCGTCTTCAAAGTTCTCGTTGGTAAGCTCGACTACCGACATGGTAAGTCCCCTTTAGACCGGCATGATTGTCGAATCTTAATCAGATGGGGGCCAGTGCGCCAGTGAGCGGATTACAAGACAACAAAGCCGGGGGTTACCCGGCTCCGCTGTCTTCGGTGTCTCCGCTAGGCGGCGTCTAGTCCCTTGAAGATCTTGTTGCGGATCTCATCCACGGTTCCTATGCCAGGAATCCTGACATATCTCGGCGCCCCCGCGCCACCCTGCTCCGCCCAGTTCGAGTAGTAGGCGATCAGCGGTTCCGTCTGGTCGTGGTAGACCTTAAGCCGCGCCCGAACCGTCTCCTCTTTGTCGTCGTCACGCTGGATCAGCGGCTCACCGGTCACATCATCCGCACCTTCGACCCTGGGCGGATTGAAGAGGATATGGTAGGTGCGCCCGGAGGCAAGATGCACGCGCCGACCCGACATGCGCTTGATGATCTCCTCATCCGGCACCTCAATCTCCACCACGGCATCGATGGCAACACCCGCCGCCTTGAGCGCGTCGGCCTGGGGGATGGTGCGCGGAAAGCCATCGAACAGGTAGCCGTTTTGGCAATCCTCAGCGGTGATGCGCTCCTTGACCATGCCCATGATGATGTCGTCGGAGACAAGGCCACCCTCGTCCATGATCTTCTTCGCCGCCTTGCCGAGCTCCGTGCCCGCTTTCACATGGGCACGCAGCATATCCCCCGTCGAGATCTGCGGAATACCGTACTTCTCTTTAATGAAGCCCGCTTGCGTGCCTTTTCCGGCACCGGGTCCACCTAGCAGAATGATGCGCATGGTCTAGGACTCCTCGTCTCGTGATTGTTGTGAAAGCGTTACAGTTTGCCACAGCGGACCTGGGGCCACCATTCCACAAAATGCATATCGTGATATAGGACCCTTATGGGGACACCTGCGGGCCTGAGTCCTTCGTCATGAGGCTGAGAATGATCTGGTTCATCCGCTGCACGAACTGGGCGGGATCCTCGAGCTGCCAACCCTCGGCGAGCTGGGCCTGATCGAACAGGAGTCGGCTGAGATCGGCGAAGCGCTCCCCATCGCCTTCCTGCTCAAGGCGCCGCACCAGGGGATGGTCCAGGTTGACCTCGAGGGTCGGCTTCGCCACGGGAGCCGCCTGACCCACCGATTTCAGTACCCGGGCGAGGTGGGGGCTCATGTCGTATTCCCCCACCACCAGGCAGGCGGGAGAGTTCACCAGTCGCCGACTGGGGCGGATCTCTTTGATTCGATCCCCCAGTGCCTCTTGGATGCGCTCCAGCAGCGCTTTGTGCTCAACGGCGGCCTGGGAGTGCTTTTCCTCGTCTTCCTCATCCGCCATCTTCCCCAGATCCAGGTCACCCTTGGCGATGGACTGGAGGTGCTTGCCCTGGTAGTCGGTCAGGTGCGACACCAGCCACTCATCCACGCGGTCAGAAAGCAACAGCACCTCGATCCCCTTCTTGCGGAACACCTCAAGCAAGGGACTATGGCGCGCTGCCTCGGCGGTTTCCGCGGTGAGGTAGAAGATCTTGTCCTGCCCCTCCCGCATGCGAGCGATGTAGGCATCGAGGCTGACGGTCTCCTCCCGACCCTCTTCATGGGTGCTGGAAAACCGAAGCAGGGCAGCGATCTTCTCGCGGTTGCCAAAATCCTCGCCGGGCCCTTCCTTGAGCACCCGCCCGAACTCTTGCCAGAAGCGCTTGAACTTGTCTGGCTCGTCCTGGGCCAGCTTCTCCAGCAGGCCGAGGACGCGTTTGGTATTGGCCTGACGGATGGTGTCGATTTTTCGATTGTGCTGGAGCAGTTCCCGGGAGACGTTCAGCGGCAGATCATCGGAATCCACCACCCCGCGCACAAAGCGTAGGTAATGGGGCATGAGCCGATCCACCTCATCCAGGATGAAAACCCGGCGCACGTAGAGCTTCACACCATGCTTCTGCTCCCGGTCCCAGAGGTCCCAAGGAGCCCGCTGCGGGATGAAGAGAAGCGCCGTGTATTCGTTGACCCCCTCGACGCGATTGTGGACGTAGGCGAGCGGATCTTCGAAATCGTGGGCGATGTGCTGGTAGAAGTCGTGGTACTCCTGCTCCTCGACCTCGCTCTTATTGCGCATCCAAAGCGCCGTGCCCCGGTTAACCTGCTCGAATTCCGCCGCCGCATCCCCCTCTGAGTCGCTCTCCTTGACCATCTCGATGGGAATCGCGACGTGGTCGGAGAACTTGCCGATAATGCTGCGCAGACGCCAGGGGTCGAGGAACTCTTTCTCGTCCTCTTTGAGGTGCAAAACGACCTCGGTCCCCCGCGCGGGGCGGTCGATGGTTTCGATCGTGTAAGCGCCTTCGCCGGTCGATTCCCACTGCACGCCATGTTCCCGGCCCAGACCCGCCCGGCGCGAGCGTACCTTGACCCGGTCGGCGACGATGAAGGCCGAGTAAAAACCAACCCCAAACTGACCAATCAACCGGCTGTCCCTCGCGGCGTCGCCGGTCAACTGCTCCAGAAACCGGCGGGTGCCCGAACTGGCGATGCTGCCGATGTGGTCGATGACCTCCTGGCGGCTCATCCCGACGCCGTTATCGCTGACGATGAGGCATCCGGCCTCCCGGTCAAGGGTGACCCGGATGCACAGATTGGGCTCGTCCTCATAGAGGGCGTCGTCGGCTAGCGCCTCAAAGCGCAGCTTCTCCGCGGCGTCCGAGGCGTTGGAGATCAGTTCGCGCAGGAAGATCTCCTTGTTCGAATAGAGCGAGCGAATAACCAGATTCAGAACCTGGCTGACCTCGGCCTGGAATGCCAGGGTTTCCTGGTGTGCTTGGATTGTCATGACGTGGACTACCTCCGGTCAAAAAGAGTCTTTTCAGTACATGCTAAAATTTGGACCTTAGATCCTGCGGCGCCAACAGCGCCCTCGCCAACCGATTCCCCCAGCCGTACAGGGTTTTCAAGATAATGGGCAGTCACGCAATTTCAACCCATCCCTTTAGCGACCAACGCCCGGGCACCTCCGGGCTGCGCAAAAAGGTGCGCGTATTCCAGCAACCGCACTATCTGGAGAATTTCGTACAGTCCCTGTTCGACACCCAACCGGGGCTCCGCGGCGAAACCCTGGTTCTGGGCGGCGACGGCCGCTTCTACAACCGCGAGGCCATCGCCATCATCCTGCGCATGGCGGCGGCCAATGGAATCGCCCGAGCCCTGGTGGGCCGTGGCGGACTGCTCTCCACCCCGGCCGCCTCCTGCCTCATCCGCAAATTCCGGGCACAGGGTGGCATCATCCTATCCGCCAGCCACAATCCCGGTGGGCCAGAAGAGGACTTCGGGATCAAGTTCAACGTGACCAACGGGGGTCCCGCCCCGGAGGCGGTGACCGAGGCCCTCTACGCCCGCACCCGAGAGATCGAGCGCTATCTCATCGCCGATGGGGCGCCACCTGACCTCGACCAACTCGGCACGAGCCGCATCGAGGCCATGAGCGTCGAGGTCATCGACCCGGTAAAGGACTACGCGGACCTCATGGAGTCCCTGTTCGACTTTCCGGCCATCCACCAGATGTTCAACTCGGGCCTGTTCGACATGCGCTTCGATGCCATGCATGCCATTACCGGTCCCTACGCCCTCGAGATCCTCGAGCATCGCCTGGGGGCACGACCCGGAACGGTGATCAACGGCCAGCCCAAACCCGACTTTGGGGGCGGACACCCGGACCCCAATCTGGCCCACGCCCCGGAGCTGGTGCGGATGACACTCGGTCCCTCGGGTTTGAACTTCGCCGCCGCATCCGACGGCGACGGCGACCGTAACATGATCCTCGGCCGAAACATCTTTGTCACCCCGAGCGACAGCCTGGCGATCCTGGCGGCCAATGCCCACCTCACACCCGGCTATCGCAATGGGATTGCGGGCATCGCCCGCTCCATGCCCACCAGCGGCGCCGCGGACCGGGTGGCCGAGCAGCTCGGGATTGAGGTCTATGAGACGCCCACCGGTTGGAAATTCTTCGGCAACCTACTCGATGCCAAACGCATCACCCTGTGTGGCGAGGAGAGCTTCGGCACCGGCTCGGACCACGTGCGGGAAAAGGATGGCCTCTGGGCGGTCCTGTTCTGGCTCAACCTGCTGGCGGCAAAGAAGCAGTCCGTCGAGCAGATCGTTCAGGATCACTGGCGCCGCTACGGGCGTAACTTCTACACCCGGCACGATTACGAAGGCATTGACGGGGCAGCCGCCGCCGGTCTCATCGAGCATCTGCGCGCGCAGTTGCCAACCCTGCCGGGAACCCTGCTAGGCGATCGCCGGGTCACCTATGCGGACGATTTCTCCTACACCGACCCGGTGGACGGCAGTCAGAGCAACCGGCAAGGGATTCGGGTGGGATTCGAGGACGGCTCCCGCATCATCTTTCGCCTGTCCGGAACCGGCACCCAGGGTGCGACCCTGCGTGTGTACCTGGAGCGTTTTGAGCCGGACCCGAACCAGCATGCCCTGGAAACCCACGCGGCTCTCGCCGACCTGGTACGGGTGGCGCGGGAGTTGGGCGAAATCCCCGAGCGCACCGGACGCGCCGCTCCGGACGTGATCACCTAACCGCCGCACCGGCACCCCGAGCATGCGCATCCTCTGCGGTGACATCGGTGGCACCAAGACGCGGCTCGCGATCTGCGAAACCGACACCACCGGGGTCCGCATCGCGCAGCAGCGGGACTATCCGAGTGCCGCCTATGGGAGCCTCGAGGCCCCGTTGGACGAGTTCCTCGCCGGGGTGGGGGCACCCTGCGACGCCGCCTGTTTCGCCGTCGCCGGACCGGTGCAGGGCCAATGCTGCCAGACCACCAACCTGCCCTGGACGGTGGTTGCGGCCGCACTCGCCTCCCATCTCGGCATCGAGCGACTGCGACTCCTCAACGACCTGGAGGCCGCCGCTTGGGGCATCGCGGGACTCTCGGAGGCTGACACCTACCGAATTCAGGCGGGCGAGCCCGATCCCCAGGGTAACCGCAGTGTAATCGCCGCCGGTACCGGTCTCGGCGAGGCGGGCCTCTACTGGGACGGCCAGCGCCACCGCCCATTCGCCTCCGAGGGGGGACACGCGGATTTCGCGCCAGCGGATGAGCGGGAATATCGACTGCTCCAGTACCTAGCAACCGGCCTCGATCACGTAAGCTGGGAGCGGGTGGTCTCCGGCATGGGCATTGTAAGTATCCATGCGTTCCTGTGCGAATACCGAGGTAGGGAAGCCCCCCCTACCCTGCGTCAGGAGATGGCGTCGGGAGATCCGGCGGCGGCGATCAGTCGGGCGGCGATCCAGGGTACCTGCCCCCTCTGCCGAGAAACCCTCGAGCTTTTCCTGACCCTGTACGGGCGCGAGGCCGGTAACCAGGCCCTCAAGCTCATGGCCACGGGGGGGGTCTTCCTCGCGGGGGGCATCGCACCCAAACTGCTCGGCCTGCTACGCGGTCCGACCTTCCTGCAGGCCTTCTGCGCCAAGGGCCGCATGGAACCCCTGATGCGCCGCATGCCGGTTCACCTGGTCCTCAACGACCGCGTCCCGATCCTCGGGGCCGCCCTGGCGATGAGCGCCTAGGGATAAGCGCCGTTCGCCCTTGAGTAGGACCCACAGCGGCCATTTCGAGGCTTGTCCCGAGCCTCGCCGAAGGAAACATGCAACCGGCGATGCAGCAATTTGGATCAACCCGCCGGCCATGTGCCACCCCGCTGGCGGGATTGCTTTTGATGGGGTCGAACCCTTTTTTAAAGACTGGAGTGGGGGCCGGTTTCCCTCGGGTCGAAGTTAGGGACGGGGATTGAGCGACTTCTCGCTGTGGGCTTTGTTTGCCTCCGCCTTTCTCTCCGCCACGTTGTTGCCCGGCGGATCAGAGGTGGGGCTTGTGCTCCTCAACCAGGATCAGGCCTACAGCGGGTCGCTCCTGATCAGCGTTGCCACCCTGGGAAACACCCTGGGCGGCATGACCACCTGGCTCATCGGCTACTGGCTTGCGGAGCGCCTTCCCACCCGCGCCCTCGGGCCGGAGTACCAGCCGGCACTCCGCCGCCTCGGGCGCTGGGGTAGTCCGGCACTGCTATTGTCCTGGTTGCCTATCCTCGGCGACCCGCTGTGCCTGGCCGCCGGCTGGTTGCGCGTCTCCCCGCGGAGCGCGATCCTGTTCATGGCTGCGGGCAAGGGATTGCGCTACGGGATCGTCCTGTGGCTCACCGATTAGGGGGCGGCCCTGGGCAAGTGCCCTGTCGCTCCCTCAATGGGCACGCAGATCCTCCGCCAGGGCATCGCGGACCTCCCTGGGCAGTTCCAGCGCCCGCTGGTAGGCGGGATGGTCGATTCCGATCCTCACTGGCGCGCCGGCCTGCACGGCCGCGATGAATTCACCAGGCAATTGAAAACGCAGGAAGTGAACAGCGGAGGTCTTCTCGTCGGTCTCCCGTTCGAGGTCCTCGTCGGCAACGGCAAATACCTTATCCTGGCCTGGCACCTCAACCCAGACCTCGTCCTCGATCGCGATCAGCTCGGCCAACGCCCGCCGCCGCTCTTCCACGTCCGGAAACTCGAGCATGAAGGTGGCCTTCCAGTTGTTGCCGTCGGGGATCAGGGGATTATAGGCATCGAGCTCGCTCTGGATTTCCGCAGCCTCGAAGATCCGCTCCACCCGCAGCATCTCCTGCACCTGGTACTGCACGGTGAGCCGATCCTCGAAGTAGAGGGTAGCATTAGGACCCACCGCCACCTTCCGGTACCGCTTGTGGGCCAGGACCTTGGCGCGAAACCCGTTACGCACCTCGGCGTATTGCTCAAGACCGAAGAGATCATCACGCGTCAACCGATTCATGACCACTGCTCCTGTGGGCGTCCCACACTAAGGGCTGAACCGAATCAGATCCCGTAAGCCAGCCGCAACAGGCTCAAAGGATGCTCGGGACGGCCGCTGCCTAGCCCGTGGCCAATGTGCTGTCCGGCCATTGGACAGTCGCTGCCATAATGGTCGGGCTTCACCTGCTGCACCCGCCCCACGACCGGTCGGACCAGCTTCATCGAAAACTCGTGGTACTCCTTCTTCACCGCATAGGTGCCATCGTGGCCGGAGCAGCGCTCGATGATCTGTACCTGGGTGTTGGGAACCAGCGCCAGCACCTCGCGCGTCTTCTGCCCGATGTTCTGTACCCGCTGATGACAGGGCGCATGGTAGGCCACGGTTCCCAGCCCCTGCTTGAAGTCGGTCCTGAGCTTGCCGTGCTTATGGCGCAGCATCAGGTATTCGAATGGATCGTAGATATGCTCCTTGACCTTCTGCACCAGTTCATCCTGGGGAAACATCAGGGGCAGCTCCTGCTTGAACATGAGAACGCAGGACGGCACCGGTGCGACGATGTCCCAGCCCTCATCGACCAAACGTGCCAGCTCAGGAATATTGGCCTCCTTGGCCGCCTTCACAGACTCCAGGTCGCCCAGCTCAAGCTTCGGCATGCCACAGCAGCGCTCACTCTGAGGGATGGTCACGGGAATGCCGTTGTGCTCGAAGACGGCCGCGAGATCCTCGCCGATTTGGGGGTCATTGAAGTTGCCGTAGCAGGTGGTGAAGATGGCCACCTTGCCCTGGGTGGAACCAGCCACCTCGCCCGAGGCCCGCCGTCCGCGCAGGTAGCTCAACCGCTTGCGCAGGGTCTTGCTGTGGTAGCTCGGCAGTACCGCATCGCGATCCACCCCGAGGGTGGACTCCAGGAGCTTGCGCCCCACCGAGGATCGGTTCACGGCGTTCACCAC
>JAEHCY010000225.1 GCA_016880695.1 Chromatiaceae bacterium
GCTCGCATGATGGCAGACACGGCGCTGTTGCCCCCTGGGGGGGCGAGGGCTAGGATGCATTGGGGGTTAGCTCCTCGGGTGGTTGCTGTGGCTTCAAGAACCCTCAGCCTACTATCCGGGGCATCCAGAGCCCAAATTTCTCTCACCAAATCCGCCGGTTGGGCTTAAGTCAGTGCCATTCGGCTGGGGCATTGCCGGCTAAGCCGGCTTATGAAACATCCGGGATAGGTTATCGGAACCCCCCGCAGCGTGCCCCTGTTGGGCTCCCCATGGACGGCCGGCGCAAGTGCGGTCGAGGTGCGCGATAAGGGGGCATTTCCGGCTAAACGGCTGGCCGCCACCCGGCGCCGGCGAGATTCCCAAGACAGGGTACGGCGGAACCAACCGAGCAGCTGGAGAATCACATCGCTAACACCTCATAGCCTGTACCCAGCATGCACCCCGTCAAGCCAATATTCGCGATCTATCGTCGGCCCACGCGATTGTGGGCAATGCTGCTCGCGTCCGCGCTGCTGGTCCTCGCCTGCAGCGCCACGGGCTTTGTCTACAGCAACGCGGACTGGTTCCTCAAGCGCTGGGCGAACGACTACACGCAACCGAACGCCCGACAGCTCGCCCGTTGGGAGCCTCTGCTGGCCAGCCAGCTCAAACGCCATCGCGCCGAGGAGCTGCCGCGGATCATCGGACTCATCGATGCCTTCATCGCGGGCGTAGACGGCGGCTTCGATCAGGTGCGGGCCGCCTGTCTCGGCAAGGGCCTGGAACAGCTCTACGACCGCCATGTTCGCTTCCTGGCCGAGCTTGCCGCCCCACTCCTCGCCGATCTGACGCCGGAACAGATCGACCATCTTGCCACCAGGTTCGCTGAGGACAACAAGGACCAACCCAAGACCGGCGAATCCGGTAACGAGCGTCGTTTGCGCAAGCGCGCCAAGCGCTTCGCCTCCGCCGCCGAGTGGCTAGTGGGTCCGCTCGAGGACAAGCAGATCGCCTTGGTCAATGAGGTCAGCCGGCGCATCCCCGACACCGGCCGAGCCTGGTTCAACTACCAGCGCGAACGACAAGCCGAGTTGCTCACCCTGTTACGCACTGACGCGGGAACTGCGCGGATCCAGGCCCAGTTGGGCGCTTGGTGGACGGACTTCAGCGGTGCGGACCCGGTAGTTAAAGAGGCGCGGGAGGCCCTCACGGCCAGCCTAGCAGATCTGATCGCCGGCATCGGAACGTCCCTCACCAGCGGTCAGCGTACCCAGATGCGCCACCACCTCGAGGAGCTGAAAAAGGAGCTGCTGCGCCAGCAGGGCAAAGCGGAAGTGGTCGCCTTGCCCTGCCCGCCGCGACTGGCGAGCGATCCGCGCCCCTCGGCGCCGCAATGAACCCGGCTGCGGCGGTCGCGGGTTGCACAACCCGCGAGTTGGCCGCAGCGCGCCCTGCTCAAGGCGAACAGCGCTGCGGGAAACGGTTCGGCGACCCTCTCGCTCCGAATGGCCGCGAAGCGGCACTCGCGATGTCGCTCCTAGCGAGACTGCGCCGCAGGCGGTGGAGCGCGCTTATCGAGCTCGTCCCTTTGGAGCTTAACCCGGCGCGTGCCGCAACAAAGCATCCCAGCGCGACGCCTCGGTCGCCAGCAGCCTCCTCAGCCACCGCATACAGGCGGTGAGGTTGGTGGTCGCCCCCGCCGAGAGCCCTTCTCCAAGCGCGAAGCGATAACCGCGAATCGCGAGCAGAAACGTCGCGGGAGGCTCCGCACCTTCGATCTCGCGGTAGACCTGTAGTACCGCAGCGGGGGTCAGGGCGTGGGTGGTGAAGCTCGGGTCCCTGAGGGGCTGCATCCGCGTGAGCTCGAAAGGCGGGCGCGCCCTAAGACTTGCGTCCGCGATCAGGACCCGGGAGCGCTGCCGCAGATCGAGGGCATGCTCCACCTGGGGCTGAAAATCGGTGAGCAGATCAAGCTCGGGGTAGGCCCCCGCATCCTGTTCCCCCTTGAGCCGGTTCACCAGCTCGGGGCCCAAGGCATCGTCTCCGCGCGAGGGGTTGCCGTATGCGAAAAGAAGCAAGGGTCGCGGAGCCACCGCGCCGTTCACCTCTCGGTGCTGAGGGCCGACGACCCTCCGTCCCACTGACGATAGCGGTGATCCACCACCCCTCCGGCGGCGTCTACCAGGACCACCTCCAGCGGCATCCTGCCCAAGGCGTGCGTGGCGCAGGACAGGCAGGGGTCGTAGGCCCGGATCGCCACCTCGATTCGGTTGAGCAGGGGCTCGGTCAGCTCGTTTCCGTCTAGGTATTCCTGCGCCACCTGGCGGATCGACTCGTTCATGGCCTGATTGTTATGGGGCCAGCTTTTCAAACGGCAGGTCCTGGTGGGCATACGCGCCCAGGGCTGATTCCCTTACTTGCGCCAGCAACTCGACTCCCGTGGGATCGGCCGAAAGGTCAGCCCGTAAGGCCA
>JAEHCY010000226.1 GCA_016880695.1 Chromatiaceae bacterium
AGATCCAGCCGGCATCCTCGGAGGTCCGGTCGCCCCGCGTTTGACGCCGTGGAACTGAGACCGTAATGGCCGGGCCGAGAGGGTCAGCGAACAACGCGTTGGAGCAGATGGTCGGCGCCACGCGTAGACTGGAGGCGCCGCCCGCTGCTCAACGCGGGTGTTGGGCCGACCATAGGAACCAGACCGTTGGGAGCGAGGAGCCTTGCAGTTTGACCTGAGGACGATCGAGGTCGACGGGTCACTCCGCAATCCGACCGTCGTCGTCACTGTGCTCATCTGGGCGGTCATGCTCTCGCTCATCTCCGCAGGGGCCGCATACCTGTGGGCTCGCTCGCGCCGGGCAACGAACATCCAAGCGCGCGGGCGGGGCGTAGCGGCCGTCCTTGTGGCTGCCGCGCTCTATCTGGCAACCCCCCTCGCCCAGTTCGCAATCGGGAACGCCTTGTACGTGCAGCAGCTCAGCCGCGAGGGCGGCCCGTCAGTCATCTCCGTTGGATTCTTGGGTGGACCACCTGTGTGGCCAGCGTGGGGTGCCGCCCTACTGGCCGCGTATTCGGTTCTGCGCCGGCAGCGTCGCACAAAGGCGCCAGGCACGGTGACTCCGTGACACAGTGAACGGTCGGGGACACAGGTGACAGATTAGTCCGGAGACATGGGTGACACGTTTCTCCGGATCCACCGACCTCGGTGGTCTTCGATTCTGAGCATGCGCTCGTCCATCCTTCCGAGCAAGACGGGGCCGAAGTAGACGTCCCAGAGGCCGTCGCCGACTTCCTCGAGGCCGACGAACTCGCCGGCGAGGGTGTGGGTGACGCCGACCCAAGCGCACTTCCAGCGGATGCCGCCGTTAGCGCTGACATAGCGCACCTCATAGTGAGCCGGGTACTCGATCGCGGGAAGGGTCTTGGGGAGCACCCGCGACGAAGGTCGGTAGCGGGAGCTGGGCGTTTCCAGGCCGAGGGCCTCATGCGGTCGCTGCTCGTTGTACTCGGTGCGGAATCGGTTGAAGCAGACCTGCTGCGCGGCCAGACTTCCCTTCGGGGGGTGAGCGGTCTCACGCTTCAGCGTTCGATGCATCCGTTCGTGGCTGCCGTTCTGTTCCGGGTGGGCGGGCTCGATCAGCTCGGGGAAGATCCCAAGCCGAATCCACCACACCGACAGGCTGGAGAGTCGCCCCAGCGCCGTCGTCGCGAACTGCACTCCGTTGTCGGTGCGAATCACCTGCGGCAGCCCGTACTCCTGGAAAAGCCTGAAGAACACCGGCCGCGCGAGCTGCAGGCTGGTGGAGCGCAGCCCTTGGCACGCGAGCAGGTAGCGGCTGGAGGCGTCCGCCACGGTCAGCGGATAGCAGTAGCGGCCGTCGCGAGTCTTGAACTGGCCCTTGAAATCGGCCGTCCAGAGGTCATTCGGCTGCCTGACCAGGCTCACAGGCCGTCCCGGGTGGCCCGGGTACTTGCGCCGTCGCGCGCTGATCACCAGACCGTGACGCTTGAGCAGATCGCAGCAGGTCGAGCGCCCCGGCAGCCCGGTCACCCCTCGCTTCTCGAGCACCCGCAGCAGCTTCTTCGCACCCCAGCTCGGGTGCGAGCGACGCAGCCCCAGCAACTGCTCGACCACTGGCAACGGTGTCGCGCAGGGAGAGCTGTGCGGCCGCCGCGACAGATCCTCCAACCCTCGCGGCCCGATCTCCTCGTAGCGATCGACCCACTTGTAGCCAGTCTTGCGGCTGACACCATACCGCGCGCACAGCTCGCTGAACGTCGCGTAGTCGCGCCGATAGTCCGCTATGAAATCAAGCTTCTGGTCCATGGGTAACATCTCCTTCCAGGGCATCCGGCCACCTCCCGGTAGCCGGAACTGTTACCCATGTCCCCAGACTCTTCTGTAACCTATGTGCCTGGACCGTACCGCCTGAATGAGTATCAAGGCGTTGCACCTGACGAGGGCGCGCTGGCGAAACCGCCGCGCCCTCGCAGGTGAACGCCGGTGTTGGGCGGACCTTGGCGTGGCAACCCATTGGCACTAGAATCGGGTGTCTCATGACTGACCCCGTCAGCTCGATGCTAGCGCAGCGGCAGGAGGTTGACGGTGACGTTGGGCGTGGCGCCCTGCTCGCCGCGAGCGGACATATCGTATTGGTGGCCCTTGTCGTGGTCATGAGCAACCGAGAGGCCCCCGGCCGGTTCAGAGTCATCGACGTTCCGCGGCTACTACTCGGCGACGAAGCGGGCAGCCTGTCGCCGGGGCAAGAGCGCTTGGGTACCAGCAAGCCTCAGCCGAGTCTGAAGCCGGGTTCGCCGGCTCAGGCCCGACGTCTTTCCGACTCCGCGGAGCGTACTTCTCAGCGTGAGGCTCAAGGTGCCGTCAGCGGCCACGGCGACACCATCGGAGGGGAAACGATTGGATCAGGCCTTATGCTCGGGGATGCGTTCGGAGCGTCGCCCTCGTGGTATCTGGCCGGCGTTCAGAGCAAGATCTGGTCTGCGTGG
>JAEHCY010000227.1 GCA_016880695.1 Chromatiaceae bacterium
CTTCGAAACCACGCACTCGATGTCCTGGAGCAGGCGCGCGCGGTCTCGCCGGTGGTTCGGTCCGTGGAGGTCTTCTTCGGAAACCCCACGGAGAAGATCAACGAGGCCGCCCGCGGCAGCGGGGCGGATCTCGTGTGCATTGGCGCCCATGCGGGTCGGGGGCTGGGTTTCCTGCTGCCCAACCGATGCACCCAGGTTCTGCACCACGCGGACCGCGACGTGCTGGTGATGAAGGTTGGCGAGGAGGCCGGCGGAACCCCCGGAGGCTACCGGCACATCCTGGTGGCGCTCGATTTCAGCGAGGCGGGCCGCGTCACGCTGGCACGGGCGGCAGCACTGGCAGGGGCCTGCGGCAGTCGCCTCACCCTAGCCCACATCATCGATCATTTTCCAGTGGACCGCTCCAATGAGCTCATCGCGCCCGAGGACCGGGACCCCCTTGCCTACGAGCAGCAGCAGAGCGAGCAGCGGTTGCGGGAGCTGGCTCAGGCCACCGGCATCCACGACTACGCGGTGGCGGTCTTGGTCAGCGATGGCACCGCCAAGCGCGAGATCCCGGTCCTGGCGGCCGAGGACCAGGTGGACCTGATCGTGGTGGGCTCCCACGGTCGGCACGGTATCGAAGCGGTGCTCGGTTCGGTGGCGATCGGCGTGGTTCACCGCGCGGGATGCGACGTGCTGGTGGTGCGGGCGGTGGGCGGCGGGTAGGCGCAGGGGTTGCCGCTAGACCTCGGGGTGCCTGACGGAGCCAAGGGCCCGATGGAGCAGCTCCGCCTGCGCAGGGTCGGCATCGACACCTACCGGGAGAACGTCGCCTACCTCCATCGCGACTGCGAGATCTACCGTAGCGAGGGCTTCCAGGCGCTGAGCAAGGTGGAGGTCCATGCCGAGAGCAACGGCCGTACCCTGTTGGCCGTGCTCAATGTGGCGGACGATGTGGCCATCACCGGCCCCCAAGAGCTTGGTCTTGGGGAGCAAGCGTTCGACCAGCTCGGTGCCGAGGCCGGGGCTGCGGTTCGGGTGGCCCAGGCCAAGCCGCCGGCCTCCCTCGGCGCGGTGCATCGCAAGATCGCCGGTGAGCGCCTGGGGTTGGAGGAATACCGGGCGATCGCCCGCGACATCGCCAACAACCGCTATTCCAAAATCGAGATCACCGCCTTTCTCGTGGCCTGCGCCGAGGCCGGCATGGAACGTGAGGAGGTGCTGTTTCTCACCCGGGCCATGGTGGAGAGCGGCGAGCGTCTCGATTGGGGCGAGCCCTTGGTGGTGGACAAGCACTGCATCGGCGGTATCCCCGGCAACCGTACCACCCTGATCATCCTGCCGATCGTCGCCGCCCACGGCATGCTGATGCCCAAGACCTCCAGCCGTGCCATCACCTCGCCTGCCGGGACGGCCGATACCATGGAGGTGCTGGCGCGGGTCGAGCTCGACCCGGCGCGCCTGCGCGACATCGTGCGCCGCGAGCGCGGCTGTCTTGCCTGGGGCGGCACGGCGCGCCTCGCCCCGGCCGATGAGGTGCTGATCTCGGTGGAACGGCCCCTGGCGATGGACTCTCCGGCGCAGATGGTGGCCTCGATCCTGTCGAAGAAGCTCGCGGCGGGGTCTACCCATCTCCTCATCGACATCCCCTTCGGGCCCACGGCAAAGGTGCGCCGGCACCGTGACGCGCTCAATCTGCGCAAACTCTTCGAGTATGTCGGCGACCGCCTGGGTCTGCACATCGAGGTCGCCCTCACTGATGGGCGCCAGCCGGTGGGTCGCGGGATCGGCCCGGTACTGGAGGCCCGCGACGTCATGGCGGTGCTCGGCAACGACCCCGCCGCTCCGGTGGATCTGCGCGAGCGCTCCCTGCAGCTCGCCGGGCGCATCCTGGAGTTCGATCCCGACGTCCGCGGTGGCCAAGGTTACGCCATTGCCCGCGACATCCTAAGCTCCGGGCGGGCGCTCGCGCGCATGCGGGCGATCATTAAGGCGCAGGGGGCCGCCACGGTGGTTCGGGTGGCGGGGGCGCTGCAGCACGAGGTCTGTGCCGAACGGCCTGGCTACGTGACCGCCATCGACAACCTGCAGATGGCACGTATCGCCCGCGCCGCCGGGGCGCCTCTCGACCGAGGCGCGGGCGCGGATCTGTTCAAGAAGCTCGGTGACCGGGTCGACCTCGGTGAGCCCCTCTACCGCATCCACGCGGAGTTCCCGACGGATTTCCGCTTTGCCTGTGAGGCTGCGGCGGCCTGCTCGGGCTATCGGATTGGCGAGGAGCCCGCGCCGCCCGGTGACTGAGGACGAATCGGTTCCCCCGGCTGCGGCGCCGGATCTGGTGCTCGGCTTTCCCGACTACCGCGAACAGGGTCAGGCGCTGGCGCGGGCGCTCGGAGTGGCTTACCAAGAGGTGGAGATCCACCGCTTTCCCGACGGGGAGAGTCGCGTTCGGCTTCCCGCGGAATTGCCCGAGCGACTGGTGCTCTGCCGCAGCCTCGATCGGCCCAACGACAAGCTGGTGGAGCTCCTGCTGGCGAGTCGCACGGCGCGCTGATCTGGAAATACCGCTGCATGTCTGTTTCTGCCGGAGCGCAGCCATTCACCAGGCTGTATTGATACATATAGGCCAGGAACTGGCCTTGCCGTTCGGTGGGTTCCGATGCTTTCACTTCATCCTTCTCCCTTCTCTTCGCCCCACACGCGGGCGAGGGTGGCCTGGATCTTTTGCTCGAAGCGGACGATCAGTTCGCGGTTGGCGGCGACCAGCGCTTGCTCGGCTTCGATCTCGGTCACGATGGCCTGCTGCGTGGCGAGAGGCGGAAGGGGAATTC
>JAEHCY010000001.1 GCA_016880695.1 Chromatiaceae bacterium
CCGATGGCCTCCCTATAATGCTCAACTCTGCTGCGGGGTGGAGCAGTCTGGCAGCTCGTCGGGCTCATAACCCGAAGGTCACAGGTTCAAATCCTGTCCCCGCTACCAAAAATTAAGGGCTTACGGCTAATCACCGCAAGCCCTTTTGTTTTTCGGGTTGCGGACCCTAATCGCTCGAGCAGGCGGATGTGGGGATCGGCACATTGCTGGCGCTCGCCGCCGGCAGCACGATCGCCGGGAATCTATTAATCCTGGGTGCCGCCAGCAATGTGATCATCGTCCAGCGGGCGGCGCGGCACGGAGCCCATCTGGGGTTTGGCACCTTTGCGTCGGCGGGTATTCCCCTGGCGCTGATCCAAGTGGGGATTTACTGGGCCTATCTGACCTGGACCTTCGGATAGGCCGGCAGGGTCGCCTGGGGCCCCTGAGCCTGTGGGGGGATCTGGCGATGGGTTCCGTGTCCGCCGCTGAGGGTGCCGACGGACGGAGGGCGGCTGTCTGGCGCGGAGGAGCTCGTGGCAGGTGGCACGCGGATGTCGGCGCCTTGCGCTGCTTGACGCCGGAGTCGGGCCGGCATAGCCTGCCACCCTATCTGGATTGCCTGCCCGCGCGGCGCCTGGCGCCAGTCCAGAGGGTTGGCCACCGAATGGGCGACCCAGCCGGCGGCGATTCTCCCGCAAGGGTTTTTCCATTCATCAGACTTGGCGCAGATTGCGACCGACACTTCGCGGACCGTGTATTCAGATTATTTCGGGCTGAAGGAACCCAGCTTCTCCATCACGCCGGATCCCCAGTATCTCTTTCTGAGTCAGCAGCACCGGGAGGCCCTGGCCCACCTGCTGTACGGGGCCGGGGAGAACGGGGGCTTCGTGCTGTTGACGGGCGAGGTCGGCACTGGAAAGACCACCGTCTGCCGGGCCTTCCTCGAGCAGTTGCCCGAGCATGTGGATGTGGCCCTGATCCTGAACCCGGCGCTGACCGGCCCCGAGCTGTTGCAGTCGATCTGCGAGGAGTTCGGTGTCGAGCTCCCGCGGGAAGGGATTTCGCTGAAGGTCCTGATCAGTCGGCTGAATGCCTATTTGCTCGAGGCCCACGGGAAGGGTCGGCGCCCGGTGGTGATGATCGACGAGGCCCAGAACTTGGCGCCGGAGGTGCTGGAGCAGGTTCGTCTCCTGACCAATCTGGAGACCGCCAAGCACAAGCTGCTGCAGATCTTCCTGGTGGGGCAGCCGGAGTTGCGCGAGCTGCTGCGCGGGGAGCGTCTCCGCCAGCTCGATCAGCGCATCACCGCCCGCTTTCACCTCAGTCCCCTGGGGAAGAAGGAGACCCACGAGTATATTCGCCACCGCCTGGCGGTTGCCGGGGTGGAGCGGCGGCTGTTCACCCCCGGGGCGCTGGGGCGGATCTACCAGTTGACCGGTGGGGTACCGCGCCTGATCAACATCCTCTGCGACCGCGCCCTGCTCGGTACCTATGCCACGCGCAGCAATCTGGTCAGCGCCCGCATCGTCACCCAGGCGCATCGTGAGCTGCGCGGGGAGGGCGGTTCCGTCAGCGGGCGTACCTGGCGCCGTTCATTGGGACTCGCTGCCCTGGGTGTGCTGATCGGCGCCGGAACCGGCTGGCTGGGCCACTGGGGCGTCGAGCATTGGCAGCTCGGTGGCGCCCTGCGCGAGTGGGTGGCG
>JAEHCY010000228.1 GCA_016880695.1 Chromatiaceae bacterium
CCTACGACAAAAAATGCGGCCCGCACTTCACGCAAGCGGCCAATGGCAGTCGGTGTGGATGGCTCTGGGGTGGGATTCCCTGGCATCTGCTGATCAGGAAACGTGATCAGTCACCCGCTAACCCCTGCGGTTTCGGTGCTGGTTGTCGACTACCATTCCGGCCATCTCCTTCGGCGCTGTCTCGATGCGCTCGCACTGCAGACCCTGGGCGCCTTCGAGGTCTTGTTGGTGATCAACGGCTCCGATGACGTACCGGCCACCAATGAGCTGGAAGGGGACTCCCGGCTCCGGGTAATCAAACCGGGCCGGAACCTGGGGTTCGCCGCCGCTAACAACCTAGCCGCCCGCGAGGCCCGCGCCCCCTGGCTGGCCACGCTGAATCCGGATGCCTTCCCCGCTCCCGATTGGCTGGAGCGCCTGTTGGCGGCCACGCGCCGACACCCGGGGAGCACCTTTTTCGCCTGCACTCAACGTAGTGAACGGGACCCTCGTCTGCTCGATGGCTGCGGCGACCCCTTTTCCCCGTTCGGTTTTGCGTGGCGCGGCGGTAAGGACCATTCCTTGCGGATCCTGCCGAAGGAGGGTGCGGTCTTCGGCCCCTGCGCCGCGGCGGCGCTGTACCGGCGGGACGTCTTCCTGGAGGCCGGCGGATTCGACGAGGCCTTCTTCTGCTACTACGAAGACGTTGATCTGGCCGTCCGACTTCGACTTGCCGGCCACGGTTGCGTGTTTGTTCCCGACGCGTGCGTCGATCACGTCGGCTCGGCGATATCCGGGGCGGAGAGCCCTTTCAGCGTCTACCATATCACCCGCAACCGGGTGTGGACCCTGGTCAAGGACATGCCCGGTGTGCTGCTCGTCGGGCTCGGCGTGCCCGCTCTGCTGGTGTTACTCCGCTCCCTGTGGCGGACCCAAGCGCGCATCAAGGCACGCGCCCTGGTGGACGCCCTGCAGGGTTTACCTGAGGTGCTCCGGCGTCGGCGCGAGGTCCAGCGCCACCGTAGCGTATCACCGTGGGTGTTGGCCGAGTCCTTCACCTGGTCACTCGCCAAGGCGATAGACAGCGCACCTGATGTTCGCGCTTTGCCCCCGGTCGAGCCGGTGGACGATGGGCGGGTGTGTGCCGTGGTGGTGACCTACCGCACCGGCAGGCGGCTGCGCCGCAACCTCCCGGCGACGCTCGAGCAGGTGGACAGGGTGATCGTGGTGGACAATGGCTCGGATGCCGAGACCCTGGCGATGCTCGATGAGCTAGCTCGCGCTTCAGCGGGAAGGCTGGCGGTGATCGCCAACCACTGCAACCTGGGCCTTGCCCGCGCCCAGAACCAGGGCATCGCCAGGGCTACCAGCGACGGCTATCGCTGGGTGCTGCTACTGGATGACGATAGCCTGCCCGCCCCAGGGATGGTGGCGGCGTTGCTGGCGGCCTACCGTGAATCCCCCCGCAATCGGCCTATCGGCCTGTTGGCGCCTTCTGTCGAAAGAGTTGGCCTGACGCGCGAGCAGGCCTATGCGATCTCCCGGCACCCTCTGTCGCTCAGCCGGCAGGCTTTTAATGGAAAGCCCCTGTTACAGGATCTGCTCTTCGCCATCGCTTCGGGCAGCCTGATCCCAGCGGCGGCCCTGGGCCGTGTCGGGCCGATGCGCGAGGCGTTCTTCATCGATTATGTGGACGTGGACTTCTGCCTACGCCTGCGCGAGGCCGGCTATACGCTGGTGGCCGTGGCCGCGGCTCGGCTTGGGCACCGTCTGGGGCAGACCGAGGACCAGCGATTCGGCGGGCGCCCCCTGGCGGTGACCCATCATAATGCCTGGCGTCGCTATCACATCTTTCGCAATCGAGTGACCCTCTGGCGCGAGCGTTGGTACCGATGGCCTGCCTGGGCCATCTTCGACATGGCCGCCGCCCTGCTTGATCTGGTGCGGATCCTGCGTTTCGAGCAGGATCGCCGCGCCAAGCTCAGCGCGGCCCTGCGCGGGGTTTGGGACGGTATCCTGGGCCGACTATCAAGGATCGACCCCATTGAATGACGGGCGCAGGGCGCTGTTGCTGGGAGCGGGCAGCCAGATCGCCCCCTTCCTCAGCCACCGGCTAGCTGAATCCGGGTGGTCTGGGGAGGCCCTGAGCCGCCGTTCTCCCCCGCTAACCCCGCCGTTGCACCCGGCATTTGCCTGGCGCCCGCACGATGCGGCGTCCCCCGGGTTGGTTCTTGGAGCGTGGGATACGGTGTTCTCTCTGCTGCCGCTTTGGCTATTGCCGCCGCTGCTTCCTCATCTCCAAGGGGTTCGACAGATAGTGGCATTCTCCTCCACCAGCGTGCACAGCAAGGCATCCAGCCCCGACCCCGCGGAGCGCGCCCTCGCGGGGCGATTGGCGGAGGCCGAGCGAAAGCTGTTGGCCATCTGTCAGGCCACCGGGATGAGCTGCAGCCTGCTCCGCCCAACCCTCATCTACGGCAGCGGGCGGGACCGCAACATCAGTCTGATCGCGCAGTTCATCCGCCGCCACGGCTTTTTCCCCGTCGTTTCCCCTGGACGGGGCCAGCGCCAACCGGTTCACGCTGACGACCTGGCCACGGCAGCCACCGCCTGTCTGCAGCTTCCTGCGCCGCAGGGATTGACGCTAGACCTGCCGGGTGGCGAGACGCTGACGTTTCGCGAGATGGTGGCGCGGGTGTTCGCAGCGCTTGGCCGCCGGCCGGTGATCCTGCCGCTGCCCGCCTTGCTGGTGCGCGCCTGCAGCCCTTGGCTAGCGCGCGCTCTGCCAGGGGGCTATAGCCCCGCGCTTCTGCTGCGCATGAACCAGGACCTTTGCTTCGATGCCACACCCGCCAGCCGCGCCATTGGGTACCGGCCACGGTCCTTTCGCCTCGAACCCGGGCTTTTGGGCGGCGATCACCGGCAACCCTCGAAATCCTAGCGGGAGCCACTTCGACCCGCGCCACCCCTGGGGAGTGCTCCGTAGGCCCGCGGCAATTCCCGCAACGGCTGCCTCGACCGTCCCTGTGACCCCAGGCCGGGGCCGTGGCGCTGCGCAGGGTGGCGAGCTCCGCCCTACCGCGAATCGCGCCGCACCCCCGGGAACGCCCAGGCGGCGGTGAGCCCGGATCGCAGCCCGCCGCCGGCCACCGACCAACGGGCATTCCAACCGGGCTACCAGCTCCAGGGCATCATGCGACCCGCCCGGCCGAGGGTGGAGTCCATGCCCGCGGCCATGATCCCCATCTTGCCGTTGATGCCCTGAACCTCGGCAGCCATCACTGGCAGGGCGTTCATCTTGGCGTTCATGATCTGCATCTCGGCACGCATCTCAGGCACGGCGTCAACCGAGCGGGCCATCCGCGCGAGCATCACGGCGATCATGGCCCCCGGGTCGAACCGATCGCCATAGAGATGCATATATTGCGAGACCCAGGCCACGTCCCGCTCCCAGCGCTCAACCTCGCGGCGTTGTTCGGGGTTCAAGCGACCGAACAGCTCTTCTCGTGCCGCGGAAACCGCCACCGGATCGGCGGGTGCCGCCGCCGTGGCCTCGGCAGAGGCGGTCCGTGCCAACTGGGCGCCGAGCAGAAAACCGGCGCTGGCTGCCAACACTCCCAAAATAGCGAATGCCCTGGCCCTGCGCGCTCGGCGCTCCAAGCGCTCCAGAGCGCTGGCCAGGTGCTCGACGCTAGCACGGAGGTGCGCAACCTCGGTAGGGGTGTTTTCTTGCATGGTGGGGCCTCGCGGATCTGAGGGGGGATGGGGGACATCCTATCCCTCGCACCAGAGCGGGGATAGCCCTCGTTTCGCGATGCGCCGATTCTGCGTCCGTCCGCTGGGCGGGGGCTACCTAGCCGGTGTGCTTGGTCAACTCACGCTGCACTGTCGAAGACGGGAGTCAGCCGGACTGTGGCATGGAACGCGCTACCGCATGGCCATAGGACAAGTCCGAATCCGTTGGCGGCGTTGAAATTGTGGCAGTGAGGGAGTGGCCCCTCCAGAGTCGGGACCCGGGTGGCCAGGAACGGATTTGATGTGCAACCACGCCCTCCTCGGTCGCTCC
>JAEHCY010000229.1 GCA_016880695.1 Chromatiaceae bacterium
CGATCTGGCGCAGATTTTGGTCGAGCTGGCCGCAGAGGTTGGCGAGGCGAGTGTTGTCGGCCGGGGCCAGTTCCAGGTCGACCGATGCGGGGTTATTGGTCAAGGCGCCAGGCGAAGGGCTCTAGGCGCTGCGAGCCAACGGCTGGGCCAACTCGCCTCGCAAGGAATTGGGCAAGGCCTCGGTGATGCGCAGATCGACCAGCTCACCAATCAACGCCGGGGACCCCAGGAAGTTGACCACCCGGTTGTTCTCCGTGCGCCCGGCGAGCTGGCGGGAATCCTTGCGCGAGGGGCGTTCCACCAGGACCCGCTCAATCCCCCCCACCATGCGCCGACTGATCTGCTGCTCATGCTGGGTGAGCCGCTCCTGGAGCTGCGCCAGACGTGCCTGCTTCACCGCCCTGGACAGATCATCGGGGAACTCCGCCGCGGGTGTTCCCGGCCGCCGGCTGAACAGGAAGCTGAAGGAGCGGTCGAAGCCGATCTCGTCCACCAGCGCCAGGGTGGCACGAAAATCCGCCTCGGTCTCGCCGGGGAACCCGACGATGAAGTCCGAGGAGATGCTGATACCGGGCCGCGCCCGCCGAAGGCGACGGATCTTGGAACGATACTCGAGCACCGAGTGACCCCGTTTCATCATCGCCAGTATCCGGTCGGAGCCACTCTGCACCGGCAGGTGCACGTGGGAAACCAGCTTTGGCACCACAGCGAAGGTCTCGATCAGGTGGTCGGAGAACTCCACCGGGTGAGAGGTGGTGAAGCGAATCCGCTCGATGCCCTCGATGGCGGCCACATACTGGATCAGCAGTGCCAGGTCCCCGAGTGCACCGTCGTCAAGACGACCCCGGTAAGCATTGACGTTCTGGCCCAGCAGGTTGACCTCGCGCACCCCCTGCTCGGCGAGTTTCGCCACCTCTGCGATCACATCATCGAGGGGCCGACTGATCTCCTCCCCGCGAGTGTAGGGAACCACACAATAGGTGCAGTACTTGGAGCAACCCTCCATGATGGAGACAAAGGCGGTGGGCCCCTCCGCCCGCGGCTCGGGCAGACGATCGAATTTCTCGATCTCGGGAAACGACACATCCACCACCGCGGCCCGGGTGCGGCGCGCTTCGGTGAGCATCTCTGGCAGCCGATGGAGGGTCTGGGGACCGAACACCAGGTCCACGTAGGGCGCACGCTGCCGAATGGCATCGCCCTCCTGGCTCGCCACACACCCGCCCACTCCGATCACCAGATTCGCCCGGCTGTCCTTCCAGGGTCGCCAGCGGCCAAGCTGGGAGAACACCTTCTCCTGGGCCTTCTCCCGAATCGAGCAGGTGTTGAGCAGGAGCACATCGGCCTCTTCGGGATGCTCGGTGAGCACGAGACCATGGGATTCCCGCAGCACGTCGGCCATCTTGGCCGAGTCGTACTCGTTCATCTGGCAACCGAAGGTCTGGATAAAGAGTTTCCCAGGCATCGAAGAAGAATATTAGAAACGACCGCGCTACGCCACCGCCCGCCGCCGAGCCGCGGGGTGCCTCGCTCATAGAATCCTGGGGGGCTCGGCGGTACCCTTGGCACATGAGCCACCAGCCCCGCCGACGCTTCGGTCAACACTTCCTGCGCGATCCTCACATCATCGCGCGCATCCTCGGCACCATCGACCCCCAGCCAGAGGATCATCTGGTGGAGATTGGTCCCGGAGGGGGGGCGATCACCCTGGGACTGCTGCGGGCTGCGGGCCGGCTGGATGCGATCGAGCTCGATCGGGACCTGGCCGCTCCCTTGGTGGAGCGCTGCCGTGACCTCGGTGCGCTGCGGCTCTTCGTCGGCGACGCCCTCGCCTTTGACTTCACCCACCTGGTTGCAAACGGCGAGCGCCTGCGGGTGGTCGGCAACCTGCCTTACAACATCTCCACCCCCCTGCTCTTTCATCTGCTCGATCAGGCGAGCGTCATCGAGGACATGCACCTGATGCTGCAAAGGGAGGTGGTCGACCGCATGGGGGCCGCTCCGGGCAGCCGCGAGCGCGGACGGCTGTCGATCATGCTACAGGCCCACTGCGAGGTCGTCCCGCTCTTCAGCATCGGGGCCGAGGCCTTCAGCCCACCGCCCAAGGTTGAGTCCGCTTTTGTGCGCCTGCGGCCCCACCGCCAACCACCGCACCCGGTCGAGGATTGGGCCTGGTTCGCGGCCCTGGTGGCACGGGCCTTCGGCCAGCGCCGCAAGACCCTGCGCAACAGCCTGCGGCAGATGGTCCCCGAGACCAGCCTCCGCGCCTGTGGGATCCGACCCGAGCAGCGGGCGGAGGAGCTGTCGGTGGCAGACTTCGCCCGCCTCGCCAACGCCGCTTGCAATCGCGAGGGTACACCCCGAGATAACCTCACCTGAATTCAAGGAATTGAGGCAACAAACGCGCATGGTTCAGGAGCCCACACTCGAGCCCGAGGTCGATTCCCTCCCCGAGCGGCCCCTGGTCCGCCCCGGAGACATCCTGCCCGGTCTCATTCACCTACAACCGGTGGCCGCACGACCCTTCTTCCCCGGCCAGGCGGTACCCCTGCTCATGGACGCGCAGCACTGGGGACCCACCCTCAAGGCGGTTGCTGCAACCGAGCACAAGATCCTGGGCGTGATCCTGGTAGGTAGCGAGCGCGCGGAAGATGCGGGCCCCAGCGATTTCCACCCCATTGGAACCGCCTGCCGGGTGCACCGGGTGCATGAGCAGGGCGGCATGCTGCAGGTGCTGGTGGAGTGCTTGCAGCGCTTTCGCCTGGTGGGCTGGGTCTCGCGGGAGGCACCCTTCTCCGCCCGCGTGAACTATTTTCCTGAGTACGCGGGACCGCCCGATGAGCAGGTCAAGGCCTACGCCGTAGCCGTAATCAACACCATCAAAGAGCTGCTGCCGCTCAACCCGCTCTACGTCGAAGAACTGCGCATGTTCCTCGACCGCTTTGGTCCCGAGGATCCCTCCCACCTCTCGGACTTCGCCGCCAGCCTGACCACCTCTAGCAAGCAGCAGCTCCAGGAGGTGCTCGAGGCGGTGGATCTCCTCCCGCGCATGGAAAAGGTCCTGGTACTGCTCAACAATGAGCTCGAGCTCGCACGCGCCCAGCAGAAGATTCGCCGCTCGGTGGAAGAGCGCATGCAGACGCAGCAGCGCGAGTTCTTTCTCAAGGAGCAGCTCAAGGCGATCCAGAAGGAGCTGGGGCTCGCCAAGGACGACCGCACCGCCGAGCTCGATCGGTTCAGAGAGCGCATTGAGAAACTCACCCTCAGCGAGGAGGCGCACAAGCGCGTCGATGAGGAGATGGAAAAGCTGGCGATCCTGGAAACCGGCTCTCCGGAGTATGCGGTCACCCGTAACTACCTCGACTGGATCAGCCTGCTGCCCTGGGGCCGACACTCCAAGGACAAGCTCGACCTCAAGCGCGCCCGGCGCGTCCTCGACCGTGACCACCATGGGCTCGAGGACGTCAAGGCACGCATCCTCGAGTTCCTCGCCGTCGGCATCCACAAGGGTGAGGTCGCCGGCTCCATCATCCTGCTGGTGGGACCCCCGGGAGTGGGTAAGACCTCCATCGGCCGCTCCATCGCCGATGCGCTGGGACGGCGCTTCTACCGCTTTTCCGTGGGCGGTATCCGCGACGAGGCGGAGATCAAGGGCCACCGACGCACCTACATCGGCGCCATGCCTGGCAAGTTCATCCAGGCGATGAAGGACGCCGGCACCCAAAATCCGGTGATCATGCTCGATGAGATCGACAAGATCGGCGCCGCCTACCACGGCGACCCCGCCTCCGCCCTGCTCGAGGTGCTCGACCCTGAGCAGAACGTCGACTTCCTGGACCATTACCTCGATCTGCGCTTCGACCTCTCGAAGGCGCTGTTCCTCTGCACCGCCAATCAGCTCGATACCATTCCGGCCCCGCTCCTCGACCGCATGGAGGTGATCCCACTCGCGGGTTACATCGCCGAGGAAAAGCTGCAGATCGCCCGGCGCTACCTGCTACCCCGTCAGGTGGAGCGGGCCGGGCTGGCGAAGGGCACAGTTCGCATCCCAAGCAACAGCCTGCGCGCCCTGATCGAGGGCTACGCGCGCGATGCTGGGGTACGGCGGCTGGAACAGCAGCTCGCCAAGATCGTGCGCAAGTCGGCGGTCAAGCTCCTGCAGGGGACCAAGCCCCCGATCGAGGTGACCGGGGGCGAGCTCAAAGACTACCTGGGCAGTCCCCTGTTCCGGGACGAGCGCCGACTCTCGGGCCCCGGCGTGGTCACCGGGCTAGCCTGGACCGCCATGGGCGGGGTCACCCTCTCGATCGAGGCCGCCGCCACCCATACCTTCGCGCGTGGGTTCAAGCTCACCGGCCAGCTCGGAGAGGTAATGAAGGAATCCGCCGAGATCGCCTACAGCTATGTGGTGAGCCACGCTGCGGCGCTTGGCGCCGAGCCCTCCTTCTTTGAGAAGTCCTTCATCCACCTGCATGTTCCCGCTGGAGCCACGCCGAAGGATGGCCCCTCGGCGGGGATCACCATGGCCTCGGCGCTACTGTCTCTGGCGCGCCAAGAGCCGGTGCGGCGCATCGCCATGACCGGGGAGATCACCCTCACCGGCGAGGTGTTCCCCATCGGCGGGGTACGGGAAAAGCTGATCGCGGCACGCCGCGCAGGTATCGGGGAGATCCTCCTGCCGGAGGACAACCGGGGCGAATTCGAGGAAGTACCCGAGCATGTGCGCAAGGGTCTGCGCATCCACTTTCTGCGCCGCTTCAATGACGTAGTTCCCCACCTTTTCGGCGGGGACAAGACAAAGCGGTCGCGCGCGGTGGATTCAGCGAAACCGGGCGCCTAAGTGCACCCTGTGGGATCAGCCGTTCGGTGAGCGAGACGAAGAGCCCGCGCGCACAGCCCAGCACAGATCCGCCAGGCAGTGGGTGAGGGAGACGCGCCACTCGGGCAGCACCAGGCCGAGGGCATCCCTCAACTTGCCGTTGTCGAGAACCGAGTAGCCGGGCCGGCGAGCCGGGGCGGGAAACTCGCTCGAGGTTATTGGCCTGAGATTGCAGCTCAGCCCCGAGGACTCGAGGATCCTCCGGGCAAAGCCGTACCAGCTGGTCTCCCCGCCCCCGGTCACATGGAAGATCCCGCGGGGCGAGGTGTGCGGCCCTTCGCCCTCGAGCATGCGGCAGAGGACCACCGCGGTTACCTCGGCCAGCATACGGCTCCAGGTGGGCGCCCCCACCTGGTCGTCGACCACGCGCAGCTCGTCGCGTTCCTGGAACAGGTGCAGCATGGTGAGCAGAAAATTCTGGCCGCGAACTCCGTACAGCCAACTCGTGCGCAGGACGGCAGCGTTGGCCCCGGAGTCGAGCAGGGCTCGCTCGCCAGCCAGCTTGGTCTCACCGTAGACATTCAGGGGGTTCGGGTCGTCCTCCTCCCGATAGGGGCGTTTGGCGGCACCGTCGAAAACGAAATCCGTGGAGAAGTGGATGATCGGGATACCCCGCTGGCAGAGCGCCTCCCCCATAACTCCGGGCGCCTCCGCATTGACCTTGAAGGCCAGGTCGCGCTCCCTCTCGGCTCGGTCGACCGAGGTATAGGCCGCCGCGTTGACCAGGGCGTCGGGCTTCACCTCTTCGATGAGCCGACGCAGACCCTGGCTGTCCGCAAGGTTCACCGTAGGGCCAAACTCACCCCCAAGGGAAGCGGCAACCACCTCACCCAAGGGAGAGAGGGTGCGATGCAGCTCCCACCCTGCCTGCCCATCTGCCCCCAACAGCAGGATGCGACGCACGCCTTGATGGCCGGAGGATATGTTCATGGTGCAGGGTATTCCGGTAGCCTCTCGGGTGGAATGGCGCTGAGGATCGGCGCGGCCCGGTCCTTCTCGGAGAGCACCACAGGCCCCGAGAGGGGCCACTCGATGCCGATCGCCGGGTCATCCCAACGCACGGAAAACTCGTGCTCTGCACGATAGTAGTCGGTGCACTTGTAGCTGAACAAGGCCTCGTCGCTCAGCACGTAGAAGCCGTGGGCGAAGCCCGGAGGCACCCAGAGCTGACGTTTGTTGTCACCACTGAGCACCGCACCGGTCCAGCGACCGAACCAGGGGGAGCCGCGGCGAACATCGACCACCGCATCGAAGACCTCCCCGACGAGCACCGCAATCAGCTTGCCCTGGGCATGGGGATGCTGGATGTGCATTCCCCGCAGCACACCACGACGGGAGTAGGACTGGTTGTCCTGAACGAAGCCCTCAACCATTCCATGTTCGGCGTAGCGCCGCTGTTGCCAGGATTCCAGGAAATAACCCCGGGCATCCCCGAACACCCTCGGTTCGATGACCAAGACCCCTGGAAGATCGGTCGTGATTACCCTCATGGTTCCACGCTGCGCTGGAACAGGCCCATCAGATACTCGCCGTAGCTGCTCTTGCCCAGCGCCCGAGCCGCCGCCTCCAATTGATCCGCCGTGATCCAGCGCTTCTGGAATGCGACCTCTTCGGGACAGCAGATCTTAAGCCCCTGGCGCTGTTCGATAGTCTCGATGAAGGTCGCGGCCTGCATCAGCGATTCGTGGGTTCCCGTATCCAGCCAGGCCGTGCCTCGACCAAGACGCTCAAGGTACAGCTCGCCGCACTCGAGGTAGCGGTTGTTGAGATCCGTGATCTCGAGCTCACCCCGCGCCGATGGCCGCAGGTCAGCGGCCAGGTCGCACACCCGCTCGTCATAAAAATAGATGCCGGTCACCGCGTAGTTCGACTTGGGATGAACCGGCTTTTCCTCCAGGCTGACCACATTCCCGTCGGGCCCAAAACCCGCCACCCCGTAACGCTCGGGATCCTTGACCCAATAGCCGAAGACCGTGGCGCCTCGCTCACGGGTGGCGGCGCTGCGCAACTGCGCGACCAAACCATGGCCGTAAAAAATGTTGTCACCCAGGATCAGGCAGCTCGGCTCACCGGCCACGAATTCCCGTCCGATGATGAACGCCTGGGCCAACCCACCGGGGTGGGGCTGAACCGCGTAGCTCAGGCGGATGCCCCACTGCTGGCCTTCGCCAAGGAGGTCACGGAACGAGGGCAGGTCCCGCGGGGTGGTGATCACCAGGATGTCGCGGATCCCCGTCAGCATCAGCGTGCAGAGGGGATAGTAGATCATCGGCTTGTCGTAGATCGGCAGCAATTGCTTGCTGAGGGTGCGGGTGAGGGGATGGAGCCGCGTGCCCGAGCCCCCCGCGAGGATGATCCCCTTGCGCGCTCCATTCATGGCCGCGGGCCGCCACCCGTGCCCAAGCGCTCGCCGCGATAGCTACCGTCCATCACCCGCCCATACCAGTCGGGGTTCGACAGATACCAGTCCACCGTACGCCGCAGACCGCTGTCGAAGGACTCCAGCGGTGTCCAGCCAAGCTCACCGCGCACCTTACCAGCGTCGATGGCATAGCGCCGATCATGGCCTGGACGGTCCGTGACGAAGGTCTTGAGACCCGCATGGGGTCGATGGGGCGACTGGGGCAGGCGCTCGTCGAGCAGCCGGCACAGGATGTCGACTACTTCCAGGTTCGTCCGTTCACTCTCCCCGCCGATGTTGTACACCTCGCCGGGCCGGCCCGCCTCGAGCACCCGCCAGATGGCGCGGCAGTGGTCCTCCACATAGAGCCAGTCTCGCACGTTGCCGCCATCGCCGTAGATCGGCAGCGGCTCCCCGCTCAGGGCCTTGAGGATCATCAGTGGGATGAGCTTCTCGGGGAACTGGTAGGGCCCGTAGTTATTGGAGCAGTTGGTGGTGAGCGTGGGCAGACCGTAAGTGTGGTGCCAGGCACGCACCAGATGGTCGGAGGCCGCCTTGGAGGCCGAATAGGGTGAGTTGGGGGCATAGGGGGTGGTTTCCGTGAAGCGTCCCTCGGCACTCAGAGACCCGTAAACCTCGTCGGTGGACACATGCAGAAAGCGGAATGCCCCGCGCGCCTCCCCTGGTAGCTCGGCCCAGGACTCGCGGATGCAGTCGAGCAGATTGAAGGTGCCCACGACGTTGGTCTCGATGAAGGCCGCCGGCCCATCGATGGAGCGGTCCACGTGGCTCTCGGCGGCGAAGTTCACCACGGCATCGGGCCGGTGCTCCTGCAGGAGCCGCCGCACCAGAGCGCGGTCGCCGATGTCGCCCTGCACGAACCAATGGCGAGGGTGATTCTTCAAGGAGGCAAGGCTGTCGAGGTTGCCCGCATAGGTCAGCTTATCGAGGGTGACCACCCGGACATCGCCCTGGCGGATCGCGAAATGGATGAAGTTCCCGCCAATGAAGCCGGCACCACCGGTGACGAGCAGGGTATTCATCGAGAACGCTCTAGCCTAAAAAGGAATGTCATCGTCGAAGCCCGGATCGGCTGACGGGGGTGTCGCACCGGGGCGCGGCACCCGAGGCTGGGGCGATGACTCACCCTCGGTGTCAAACGGCGCCGCCCCACCCGCACGGCTATCGAGCATCTGCATCTGGTCGGCAACGACCTCGGTGGTGTAGCGATCCTGCCCGTCCTGTCCCTGCCACTTGCGGGTCTGCATCCGTCCTTCGATGTAAACCTTGGAGCCCTTACGCAGATACTCAGCGGAAATCTCGCCGAGCTTGCCGAACAGCACCACCCGGTGCCACTCGGTGCGCTCCTGGTTCTCACCACTCGTGCGGTCACGCCAGGTCTCGGAGGTGGCAATCCGGATGTTAGTGACCGCCACGTTGCCCGGCGTGTATCGGGTCTCGGGGTCGGCCCCCAGGTTGCCGATCAGAATGACCTTGTTGACGCTGCCTTTTGCCATTTTTCCCTCCGTTTTCCTACCTGCTTGGCCGAAGGCCAAGCCACCGATTGCCCTAGCCGGGACCGATCAAGCGATCGCGGCCCGTTCTGTGCTCAAGCGCATCGCTCGCCGATTGCCGCCTGGTGGTCTCATTCGTACATCACGGCCTTCCACCTGACCACGCCCGCCGGCGAGCATGCCGAACCGCTACCCCTAGACCTGGGCGGCCCCGAAAGCTTGCAATCTTGCCCAATCGAGACGCTGGGTGTCCACCTTGAGATAGGCCACCCCTTCCTCGACCACGACAACGGCCTCTTCCACCCCCGGGATCTCCAGCAACGCCCGCTCTGCACTGGGGGCCTGGGCTGCTCCTACCTCCCCTAAGCTGATCACCTGGTTGCTCAGTCGCCGGGGCTGCACCATCCCCCAGACGAGCGCCAACCAGACCCCAGCGACCAGGGCACAGAAGAGATAGACGCCGCTGACCCCAAAGAACTGGTGCATCACCCCGCCCCCCATACCCCCAG
>JAEHCY010000230.1 GCA_016880695.1 Chromatiaceae bacterium
ACTGAGCTTCACGGAGGTGGGCACCCTGATGACGATTTTCTTTATCGTGTCCGGGGTCGGTCAGGCGCTCTCGGGCTTTCTCGTGGATCGATTGGGCGCGGCGCGGGTGCTGTTCGCGGCCATCGGCCTGTTCACGGCGTCGGGGGTGGTGGCCGCGGCCGCGCAGTCCTACCCGATGCTGGTGCTCGCGGCGGTGCTCGCCGGTCTCGGCAACAGCCCGATCCATCCGGTGGACTTCTCGCTGCTCAATCGCAAGGTATCGCAGCCGCGGCTGGGGCACGCCTTCTCGGTGCACGGCCTCTCCGGATACATCGGCTGGGCGGTCGCGCCGGTGCTCATGACCACCGTAGCCAGCCTCGCCGGCTGGCGCGTGGCGGCCCTGAGCGCCGGGCTGATCGGGGCGGCGGCCCTGTTGGTGATAACGCTCGCGCGCGGGGTGTTGGCCGAGCCTGCTCACGGCGGCGCGGCGACCGGCCCGGCGAAGCCAGGCGGCTCGTCGGTTGCATTCCTGCAGTCGGCACCGGTTTGGATGTGCTTTGCCTTTTTCGTCGTCGGCACCACCGCCTTCGGGGCGCTGCAGAATTTTGGGCCCAGCGTGCTGCGCGACCTCTACTCGATCTCCATCGCGGCGGCCGCCTCGAGCCTCACCGCCTTCATGCTCGGCGGGGCGGCGGGCACCTTCACCGGGGGTTTTCTGGCCTCGCGCGAGGAGGGACATGACCGGATGATCGGGTGGATGCTCGGCGGGGCGGCGGCGGCGGCGCTCGGCATCGCCAGCGGTGTGGCGCCGAGCTGGAGCGTCCCGATCATGATGGCGGCGATGGGCTTCCTCTCCGGCATGGCCGGTCCCTCGCGCGACATGCTGGTGCGCCGCGCCGCAACCTCCCGGTTCGGGCAGTCCGCCTACGGGCGGGTGTACGGTTTCGTCTATTCCGGGCTGGATCTGGGGCTCGCTGCCGCGCCCCTGGTGTTCGGTTTGCTGATGGACGCGGGCCAGCATCGGGAGGTGCTCTACGGTGTCGCGCTGCTGCAGGCGATGGCGATTCTCGCCGCGCTCTCGGTGGGTCAGAAGACGCTGCCTCCGACGCCGGCGGCGGTGTCAAGCCGCGACTGACGCGCCAGTCCTCCAACGGCGCCGTGGGTTTCTGCATCGCGGCAACGGCCATTGCAACGCCCCTCAACGCCAGCCGGGCGGGCGCGACCTTTCTCGGGCAGCACCGCAATAGCCGCCGGCTCCGGGCGAAATGCCCGATCGAGCAGGCGGACCAGGGACCCACTCCTGGGATAAAATGCGCGCGTTTTGTCTCTTAGAAGAGCGAAACCCGTTTCTAACCCTTTACCCACCACGAAAGGTAACAACGAAGATGGGACAGTCCTCGGTCATCAAATTCTATAGCGGCGAGCAGATTCCCCTGGAATTGCACAAGGTCCGCGTGGTCCAGAAACTCAACCTCAAGCCCGTCGACGAGCGCCTGCAGGCCACCGAGGCATCAGGCTTCAACTCGTTTCTGATGAGCACGCGGGATGTGTTCCTCGACATGCTCACCGATAGCGGCACCAACGCCATGAGCGATCAGCAGATCTCCTCCATGCTGGTGGCGGACGATGCCTACGCCGGGTCCCAGAGCTTCGATCGCGCCAAGCAGGCGGTTGCCGACGTTTTCGGCAAGAAGATGTTTCTGCCGGTGCACCAGGGCCGAGCCGCCGAGCACGTCATCTTCCAGGCACTGGTCAAACCGGGCGATGTGGTGCCCATGAACTACCACTTCACCACCACCAAGGCGCACATCGAAATACCGGGTGGGGCCATCGACGAGATCTACACCGACGAGGCGCTCAAGATTAAGAGCACGTTCCCGTTCAAGGGCAACATCGACATCGGCAAGCTCAAGGCCCTGATCGCAAAGCACGGAGCCGACAAGATCCCGTTCATTCGCATGGAGGCGTCCACCAACCTGATCGGCGGCCAGCCGTTCTCGGTGGAGAACCTGCGCCAGGTGCGCGCGATCTGCAACGAGCACAAGATCATGCTGTTGCTCGACGCCAGCCTGATCGGGGAGAACGCCTATTTCGTCAAGCAGCGCGAGCCCGGCTGGCAGGACAAGTCGATCGGCGAGATCCTGCTGACCCTGTGCGACATGGCGGATCTGGTCTACTTCTCCAGCCGCAAGGTCAGCTCCACCCGCGGCGGTGGCATCTGCACCAACAGCGTCGAGCTCTTCGACAAGCTCAAGGACCTGGTGATTCTCTACGAGGGCTTCTTGACCTATGGCGGCATGTCGGTGCGCGAGATCGAGGCCATGGCCGTCGGCCTGCGCGAAACCCAGGACGAGACCTGCATCAGCCAATCGCCCTCGTTCATCAAGTACCTGGTGGAGACGCTGGATGCGAAAGGCGTTCCCGTCATCACCCCGCCCGGCGGCCTGGGCTGCCATGTGGACGCCGGTGGTTTTCTACCGCACGTGCCCCAGAGCGAATACCCCGCCGGAGCGCTGGTTGCCGCGTACTACATCGCCTCGGGCGTGCGCACCATGGAGCGGGGGACCATCTCCAGCGTACGCGATGCTAACGGCAACGACGTGCTGGCCGATGTTGAGCTCATGCGCCTGGCCATGCCGCGCCGTGTATTCACCCTCTCGCAGGTGAAGTACGCGGCTGACCGCCTGATTTGGCTCTACGAGAACCGCAATCTCATCGGCGGGCTCAAGTTCGAATTCGAGCCCGCGGTACTGCGCTTCTTCCTGGGCCGCCTGCGACCGACCAGCGACTGGCCAACGAAGCTGGTGGCCAAGTTCAAGGCCGATTTCGGCGACAGCCTCTAAGCGCCGCTCCCAAACCGCACAAGGCCGGGCAGCTCACGCTGCCCGGCCTTGTCTTTTTTCTGGGGTCAGAGGGCCCGCGAATCCCGGGCATTGGTGCCGGGTCCCTCGGCACCTGGAGACCGCCCGGGAGTCATCCAGGCCCTGCATCAGCCGGGCTACGGAAAGCGGCTCGGCACGATCCCCGGGATACGCTACGGCCCGTCCTGAGGTGGGTCGGGGCCGGCGACCCGCAACCTACGCGACTTGCCCCACCTCGCGGCGAGCCCGTACCGCAGCCGCCAACTGCTCGAGCAGCCGCACCGAATCGTCCCAACCGATGCAGGCGTCGGTGATGCTCTGCCCATAGGCCAGCGACTTCCCGGGGACCAGGTCCTGGCGCCCCTCCACCAGGTGGGATTCGACGATCACCCCCATGATGCGCCGCTCGCCCCCGGCGATCTGCCCCGCCACCGCCGCGCCCGCAACCATCTGCCTGGTGAAGTCTTTGGCGCTGTTGCCGTGGGAGAGGTCGATCATCAGGCGTTCCGCCAATCCCGCCTTCCTGAGCTCGGCACAGGCCGCCTGCACGCTCGCGGCGTCGAAGTTCGGTTTCTTACCGCCCCGCAGGATGACGTGGCAGTCGTCGTTGCCGCGGGTTTCCACAATGGCAACCTGGCCGCACTTGTGCACCGACAGAAAGTGATGCCGCTCGCGCGCGGCCAGGATGGCGTAGACGGCGATGTTCACGTTGCCGTCGGTGCCGTTCTTGAACCCCACCGGCGCGGACAGGCCCGAGGCCAGCTCGCGGTGTACCTGCGACTCGGTGGTCCGGGCGCCGATGGCCCCCCAGGAAACCAGGTCGCCGATGTACTGCGGCGAGATCACATCGAGAAACTCGCAGCCCGCCGGCACGCCCGCCTGGTGGATGCGCACCAGCAGGTCACGGGCAATCCGCAGGCCCTCATTGATGCAGAAGCTGCCATTGAGGTACGGATCATTGATCAGGCCCTTCCAGCCCACCGTGGTGCGCGGCTTCTCGAAATAGACACGCATCACCACCTCGAGCTCGTCGCGGTGACGTTGCCGCTCGGCGCTCAGGCGCTCGGCGTAATCCAGGGCGGATTGCGGATCATGGATCGAGCAGGGGCCAATGATCACCAGCAGCCGATCGGACTCCCCGCGCAAGATGCTGCGAATGCTGCGGCGTGTGTCCGCGATCAACTGCTCGGTGGGTCTGCCCTGGATGGGGAAGAACCGGATCAGGTGAGCCGGCGGCGGCAGCGGGACGATGCTCTCGATGCGCTCATCGTCGGTCGAGGAGGTCCTATCGGTGGGGATACTGGTCAAGTCGCTGTCGTCCTGCATGGACAGGGTTCCCGAGGGTGGAGAGGCAAACACCTGAGCCGCGGTGGAGGGCAAAGGCTAAGCCCGCCGGCGGAGGTCCGATGAAGGTCCGCGGCGGGCTCCCCTCGGGGGGAGGAGAAACCGACTGCAGAGGAGAGCTCAGGATGACCGCGGACCTTCGCCGGTAAGGCTACGAGGGTGCGCGGGAGTTGTCCATCGCCCTGGAGCCGTTGGCACGGAAATCGCCCCTGCGAGCGGGGATGGGCAACGGCAAGGTCAGCCCCCGGGCGGGGGAAATCGCGAGGCGACCGAAGCGGATCGGCACGCCCCAGGCGGCAGCGGAAGGCCTCTGGCTACGGGCCCATCCTCCCCGGCCGGAGGTTCACCCAACACCACGTCCCGTTCATTCAAACCGTCCCGCATCCAATCGTCGCAGCAGGTCGGCGGTGACCTCGCCGAAGCGCAGCTGGGGCCGGCCGCCGTGATCCTTGATGAAGTCTCTGGCCGCGGCCTCGTCGGCCAGGGGAATCAGCTCATGGCCCATCGGGCCCAAGACATCGGAGCCGATTACGTACAGGGCCTGGTGGGCGTCGATGCAGGTGACGCCGTAATAGTCGGTGACACCGACGCTGGCAATGTCCTCGGCCCGGTGGCCCGGCGCCCAGCGCTCGAGGTCCAGCAGGTACTTGAACAGATCCTTGGCGCCGTCGAAGTGGTGGGCCTGGCCGTCGCGATAGACCACGCTGGCGATCCAGTCGTGGTATTTGGCCACGAACATGCCGCACACCGGGCAGGTGTCGTTGGGTCCGGGCTTGGGGCATTGCAGCGGGGCGGCAAGGGTAGCGGTGGTCCAGAGGAGAACGGCCAACAACAGGGAAGGTCCGCGCATGGGTGGCTCCGATGGTTTGGGCAACAGCGCGACGGCACCGCTCCTTGCGAAGCCGGGGCCGTCGCGCGGGGGCTTCACGCCCCCAGCCGGGCGGCTAGGCCTCCTCGCCCAGAATCTCAGCCCTTTTTGCCTTCCGCTGCCTGCTGGCGCATCTCCGCGCGTTTCTTGCGGATGGCGATGGTATCCTCGCCCAGGTTCTTGTAGGTCTCCAGCAACGCCACCTCGAAGCTGCCCAATTCGCCGCCCTGCTCGGCCTTGGCCGCCGTGGCGGCGTCCGCCGAGGCGAAGGCCAGCTTGCTCTTCTTCGACAGGGTGGCGGGTAGCTTGGAGCCGATCAGATAGGTAGCGCCATCCACCTTGACCAGGGGCTTGATCTCACCCGCGGCGCCGAAGTCGGCGGCGTAAATGGCTTTGGGGACACGGTCGAGGTTGATGGCCAGGCTGACGGCGGCACAGTGGATGGAGCAGGTGCCGTCCGCCAGGTCGTCCTCGTAGTGCACCAGGTGCCGGCTGTACTGGAACTTGGTGCGGTCCATGGCGCAGTAGGGACACTTGGGGTATTTCTTCAGCTCGTCGGTGAGCGGGCTGGGGTCGGGCGAGCCCTTCGGCACGAACTGGTTGGGTGTGCCGTCCGTGGGGCAGCTCTTGGCCTCTGCGGCAACGGCGGCTGGGGCCAACAGACCGAGCGCGCTACCGGCGGCGATCAATCCGAGGGCGCGGCGGCGGCTCTCATCTTGCAGGTCGTTCATGGGTGGTCTCCGTGGATGGGGGGGATCGGGGCGGTACGCTTGGGTAAAGCACCCGCCTGCGAGGGCATTCTAGTCCCGTTGATACCCGCTGGAAACTTGTGTGTTTTCACACACCTGGACTGGCAAATGACCCTCCCCGCAACCCCCCACCGAGGGGCTCAGAGCAGGGGTGCCAGCATCGCCTCGAAGGTCGCGGGAGTAGCCTCCCCGAGGATGCGTCCCGCCAGGCGGCCATCGCGCCCGACGACAAAGGTGGTCGGCAGGCCGATCACGCCATAGCGACGCGCCACCACCCCCTCCTGGTCCAACAGGGTTTCGTAGCCGATGCCCAGCCTGTCCAGAAAGGCCTGGGCGGTGGCCCGATCCTGGCCGACGTTCACCGCCAACACACTCAACCCGCGGGATTGCCAACGTTCATGGACCGGCGCCAGGGCGCGCAGCTCGCTCTCGCAGAAGGGGCAACTATCGGCCCAGAAGTGCAGCACCACCACCGCGCCGGGGCGAGGCAGTCCGGCAGGGTGGCCGGTGAGGGAGGTAAGCTGAAAGGGGAGGCACGGGCCCCTTGAAGCTTGTCGAACTC
>JAEHCY010000231.1 GCA_016880695.1 Chromatiaceae bacterium
GGCCGTCCTCGGCCGGGATCTCCCAGTAGGCCTCGAAACCCCTGAAGTGATCGATCCGGATCATGTCGAAGAGCCGCAACTGGGTCCTTACGCGATTGAGCCAAAAGCGAAATCCGTCCGCTTGCATGCGCTCCCAACGATACAGCGGGTTGCCCCAGCGCTGGCCGCTCGCCGCGAAGTAATCGGGCGGCACGCCCGCGACCACCCGCGGGCTCCCATCGGGCAGGAGGTCGAAATCCTTGGGCCGGGCCCAGACCTCGGCGCTGTCGTGGGCAACGAAGATCGGCATGTCGCCGAACAGCTTTACTCCACGGGCGTTGGCATAGCCCTTGAGATCTCGCCACTGGGAGAAGAAGAGGTACTGCTGGAAGCGGATACTCTCGAGCTCAGCCTGCAACCGCCCGCGCGCCGCCGCCAGCGCCTCGGGCTGGCGCTCGCGAAGACCCACAGGCCACTCCCACCAGCTCGCCGCGCACTCATGGCGTATTGCGCTGAACAGGGCAAAGTCTTCAAGCCAGTAGGCATTCTCCGCAATGAACTGCTCAAGGTCCTGACGCTCGTCATCGCGTGCCCGACGCCGGAACCCTTCCCAGGAGCGGCGTAGCGCCGCAGCCCGAGCCTGATCGGAGGAGCTGCTCTCGCCCTCTGGACCCTCCAGCCAGCCGCGCTCGCGAACAAGCTCAAGACTGACCAGGTCCGGGGAACCGGCGTGCGCCGAGCTGGTCTGGTAGGGTGAGCCACCCTGCTGGGTCGGCCCCACCGGCAGCATCTGCCACACCGACAGGCCACAATCGACCAGGAAATTGACGAAGTGCCGCGCCTCAGAACCGAGGTCACCCACCGGCCCCTCCCCGGGCAGGGAGGTTATATGGAGCAGAACCCCTGCGCGGCGGCGGTCCAGACAGGAGGCCGGTGGGCGCTGCTCGTCGAACACCGAAACCGTCACGCCGTCTAGTTCTTGCGCATGACGCCGCCCAAGGCGGGCGCCCCGCTGCCACGGGCGAACACAGCGGAGAGATACTCCGGCGGCTCCAACCCCATGAGATGGTAAAGGTGACGGAGCTGGCTGCGGAACAGGGCCTCGAAATCGCTCACGGTTTCACTCGGATTGTAGGCACCGAACCACCAGAACCAGTCGGAGCCTTCACAGATGGCAAGCTGTCGCTCCCACTGCGCGAGAATCTCAGCGGGGGGTTGCTGGGTGGCGACCATTCGATCGAACGCCATCTTGGCCTCGCCGAGCATATCCCAGGCCCGGTTCTTGTCCGGATCGCCGATCCAGGTCGAGAGGGTGCCATATACCCAGCTCCCGGCGACCAGCCGTGAGAGGGAGGTTGGGCGCGCGGCCGTATCGTCCAGACAATCGGCGAATCGAGAAAGCTGCAATCGGGGGTGCTCGGACAGTCGCTGGTACAGGGCCGAGAGGAAAAAATGGGCGTTGTGGGGGTAATATTCCCACGCGTTCTCCCCGTCCATGATGATCGCAACCACGCGGTTCTCCATCCCCCGGGTGGACTGATCAAGGTTTTCGAGATGCGCAATCAGATTGGCCACGGCATCATCGGCGTGCCAGCTTCCGTAGGTGAAGCCGATGAGATCGGAGAGGCCATCGTCGCGGAAAAAGCAGCTCAGTTGGCTATCCTCCAGCCGATAGCGCTGGTAGACCCAGTCCTTGGGCAGTGGAGCACCACGGCCGGAAACCATCAGACTGTTGCACAGCACCTGCTGACCACTAGCAAGCCAGCGGAAACCCTCTTCCTCGAGCAGCCTGAGCGTCGCCTCGCACACCGCACCTTCGGCCGGCCAGCAGCCCGCCGGCTGGAACCCGAAGTACCGTTCGAAGCTGTCGAGCCCTGCGCGAATGTGCCATCGGGCCCTCGCCTCCCCCCCGGGGTAGCACCGGAGCGTAGGTAGGTCGACCTCCGGGATCGCCTCCCGGGCGGATTGGATATCCAGCAGGAGGGGCACGATGGGATGGGCATAGGGCGTCACCGACAGCTCGACCTGGCCGCGACCCGCCAGTGCCCGATAACGAGGCACCAGTGAGGCCATCTGCTCGCCGATGAGCGCCACCAGCTCGGCCCGGTCCGCGTGGGTGAAGCCACCCGCCTTCGCCTGCAGCGAGGCCACCCGCAAATCATTCTCCCGTATGCTCTCCCCCAGCCAGGCCAGGTGATACCAAACCAGGAGATCGGCAAGAAAGCCGTCGTTGAGGTAGCGCGCCCCCTCATCGTGCCGGCACATCCACTCCCCGATCTCCACCAAACGGCTGAACTCGGGAAAACGGTTGATCAGATGTTTGCGGTTGGCACGGCTGCAGGCATGGATCAGCGCCCGCCGCGCCTCCGCCTCTAGTGGGAGCCCGGGGCCCGCCAACGCGGCGAGCAGCGGGTCGCTGATGCGCCGACCATTCTGCTGCCAGGCTTTGATCTGGCGGGCATAGTCATCGATCTGCTCAAGGAGGACCGGAACGAAATTGACGACCGCCCGCGCCCCTGGGACGGCTTCGAGATGGGCCGCCATATCCACATAGTCCTTGATCCCATGCAGATAGACCCAGGGAAGGTGGTAGCCCAAGCCATCGGGATCCCGGTAGTCGGGCTGGTGCATGTGCCAGCACAGGACCACCCGCAGCCGTTCCGCCTCAGCGGACATAATTCAGCGCCTGCCCCAACATCTCGGGTGTGATCAGGGTGATCCCCCCTTCGGTGAGATAGAAGCCCCGGGAGCGATCCTCATCGGCATCCTCGCCCACCACCATCCCCTCGGGAATGTGGCAACCGCGATCGATTACCGCATTGAGGATCCGGGCACGACGTCCGATGTTGACGTTGGGCAGGATTACCGAATTCTCCACATTCGCGAAGGAGTTCACGCGGACGTTGGAGAACAACAGTGAGTGCCGCACCACGGAGCCCGAGATGATGCAGCCGCCGGAGACCATGGAGTCGACCGCCATGCCACGGCGATCCTCGTCGTCGAACACGAACTTGGCTGGCGGCAGTTGCGCCTGGTAGGTCCAGATCGGCCAAGACTCATCGTAGAGGTTCAACGGGGGGGTCACGCCGGTGAGCTCGAGGTTCGCTTGCCAGAAGGCGTCCACCGTGCCCACATCCCGCCAATAGGCCTGCTCGCCACTACGGACATCGCGGAAAAGGTAGGCGACCACCCGATAGTTGCGGATCACCTGCGGGATGACGTCCTTGCCGAAATCATGGGTGGAGGTGGGCGTATCCGCATCCTTGATCAACTGCTCGAACAGAAAGCCCTTGTTGAACAAATAGATCCCCGTCGAGGCCAGTGCCCTATCGGTGCTGCCCGGCATGGGTTGGGGCTGCTGGGGCTTCTCGACGAACTGGCGGATACGGTCGTCGGCATCCACGGTCATGACGCCGAACTCTTTGGCCGTCTCCAGATCCACCTCCAGACAGCCGACGGTCAGATCGGCCCCGCTCTCAACGTGCTGGGCGATCATCGCCCCGTAGTCCATCTTGTAGATGTGATCCCCAGCCAGAATCAGAATGTAGTCCGGATCGTGGTTGCGGATGATGTCGAGGTTCTGATAGACCGCATCCGCGGTGCCCTCGTACCACACACCGGTATCGAGGCGCTGCTGGGCGGGCAGGAGCTCGACAAACTCACTAAACTCCCCGCGCAGGAAACCCCAGCCACGCTGGATGTGCAGAATAAGTGAGTGGGCCTTGTACTGGGTGAGCACGCAGATACGGCGGATGCCGGAATTGATGCAGTTCGAGAGTGGAAAGTCCACGATGCGGAATTTGCCGCCGAAAGGAACGGCGGGCTTGGAGCGCCACTTGGTGAGATGCTTGAGCCGCGAACCGCGCCCGCCGGCGAGGATCAGCGCCAGGGTATTGCGCGTCAACCGGCTGACGAAACGCGGGTTCGATTCAGACATGGCTTCCCCCTCTTTTCCTTAGGTTACGGCTCAAACGGGCACGCACCCGCCCACGGGTTAATGGTACCATTCTGGCCGACCGCGGGGTCGGTGTTTCTCTCCCGCACCGAGTCGGCTAA
>JAEHCY010000232.1 GCA_016880695.1 Chromatiaceae bacterium
GTAAAGCTGTTCGGCGACATGCCGATCTTCGTTGCCCACGACAGCGCCGAGGTCTGGGCCCGGCCCAAGGATTTCGACCTCCTGCCCAATGGGAGTCCGCGGGTGGTCGCGGGCGTGCCGCCCGATTACTTTGCGGCGAGCGGGCAGCGCTGGGGCAACCCGCTGTATCGTTGGGAGCGCATGCAAGCGGACGGATTTCGCTTTTGGCTCAATCGCGTACGGACCCAGTTGCGGCTCTTCGACATGATCCGGATCGATCACTTCAGGGGTTTCGAGGCCTACTGGGAGATCCCGGCCGAGGACGGCCACGCCATGAACGGGCGTTGGGTCAAGGCCCTGGGGGATGAGCTGTTTGAGCGTCTGCACCAGCGATTCGACGGTCTTCCGCTGATCGCCGAGGACCTCGGCGTGATTACCGATGCGGTGGATGCACTGCGCAAGAAGTACCATCTGCCCGGTATGAAGGTGCTCCAGTTTGCCTTCTCGGGAGATTCGGATAACCCCTATCTGCCGTTTCATCACTCCCGCGACGCAGTGGTCTACACCGGGACCCACGACAACGACACCACGCTCGGCTGGTACCTCGGCCTCGAGGATTCGTCGCGGGCGGAGGTGGATGCCTTCCTCGGACACTCCCGGGAGGCCATGCCCTGGCCCTTGATCCGTTGTGCGCTCGCCTCCCGGGCCCACCTCGCCATCATCCCGATGCAGGACCTGCTTGAGCTCGATGGCCAGCATCGAATGAACACGCCAGGCACCAGCGAAGGCAACTGGGGTTGGCGCTTTGCCTGGACCCAGGTGGGTTCGGATCTCGCAACAAGGGTCCGGCGGCAGGTGCGCCGGTACGGTCGGCTCGCCGGTTGAGTGACGACAGCCGACTACGTCTTGTCAATAGGGTCCGATCAAGCTTTTTGGCGAAAATTCGGGTGCAGCGGATCGAAGTCGATGGTAGCGTAAGCGTTCCATTCGTGTTCGGATGAAAATCCCCGTTTCGAATCGTCAAAGGAGGTCCTTGAAATGTTGAATCTTAAGCTCGTGGCAGCACTGGCGGGCGCCGCTGGTCTGGTTCTGGGTGTCGCCGGCACTGCTGCTGCGGCCGATGGCGCCGAGCTCTTTAAGACCAAGCTCTGCAACACCTGCCACGGCGACGCTGGCAAGGCACCGATCATGCCCGTCTATCCGAAGCTCGCCGGCCAGAATGCTGCCTACGCGGCACAGCAGGTCAAGGACATTCGTGACGGCAAGCGCACCAATGGTCTGAGTGCGGCCATGAAGCCGATGGCGGCCGCCGTCACGGACGATGAAGCCCAGGCCATCTCGGATTATCTATCCAAGCAGTAAGCGAGAGGTCTTCCCGCTATGGTCGGTGCTGCGGATCGCGTGCCGGCCATAGCCCCCGCTGTTGGCGGGCCTGGCGCGCTGCAGCGAGTGCGGCGGCCGGTTCGGCAGCTTCGGCTTGCACCTGTTAGCGCGAACGGGTAAGATTCGCCCACTCGGTAAGTCCCCAGGGCCCGTTTGGGTGTTGGGGTTGGTGGGACCCCCTCGGTGGGGTTTTTTGTTGTTCCGTGGCCCGTTCGGGGGCCGCTGACGAAACAAGGGGCTGGCGCCGTTGTGGCCGCTAGCCCGCCACGACTGGGCCTTCGGCCCAGTTTTTGTTTGTGCTAGGTGCCTCATGCGAAGCGCCGACGACCATTTGATCAAGCTGGCCCGACGGGTCGTGGAGCCCATGGGCTACGAGTTGGTCGGTGCCCGATTTCATCGACAGGGAAACCAGGGTGGGCTGGTTCGGGTCTACATCGACCATCCGGCAGGCATCAAGATTGAGGATTGCACTGCGGTGAGTCGTCAACTGGGTGCCTTGCTCGATGTCGAGGATCCGATCCCGGGACATTATTACCTGGAGGTGTCGTCGCCGGGTCTTGATCGGCCTCTGTTGGCGCTCGATCACTTTCAGCGGTTCGCGGGTAAGCGGTCGCGTCTGAGGCTGACCGAGAAGCTTATGGACCGGCGCCGTTATGAAGGGGTGCTGTTGGGAGTGCAGGGGGATGTGGTGTTGATCGAGGTGGACGGCGAGCAGTGCGCCATACCGTTTCAGCTCATTGACACGGCCCATTTGGTCGCTGAATTCTGAGTCGGATTCCTCTGGATGAGCAAAGAGATCTTATCGGTTGTAGAGGCGGTGTCCAACGAAAAGGATGTGCCGAAGGAGGTCATCTTCGAGGCCATCGAGGCCGCGCTCGCCCTGGCTACGCGCAAAAAGTGGGCGGGTGAGGTGGATATTCGAGTGGCCATCGACCGCCATTCAGGGGACTACAAGACCTTCCGTCGCTGGGAAGTTGTTCCCGACCTCGAGCCCGACGAAGAGCTCGCAGAGCCCGACCGGCAAATACCACTCAGCCTTGCCCAGGAGCGCGCCGCGGGCCTGCAGATCGGGGGCATTGTCGAGGAGCCCATTGAGTCGGCCCTGTTTGGGCGCATTGCGGCGCAAACGGCCAAGCAGGTCATCGTGCAAAAGGTTCGCGAGGCGGAGCGGGCCAAGGTGGTGGAGACCTACCAGGGACGTCAGGGCGAACTGGTGACCGGCATCGTCAAGAAGGTGGATCGCGGCAGCATCCTGCTCGATCTGGGCGGCAACGCGGAGGCCATTATCCCGCGCGATCGGGTGATTCCCCGCGAATCGGTGCGGGCGGGCGATCGGCTGCGCGGACACCTCTATGAGGTCCGTGCCGAGTCCAAGGGTCCCCAGTTGTTCGTCAGCCGAACCGCCCCCGAGCTACTGATCGAGCTGTTCAAGCTCGAGGTGCCGGAGGTGGGTGAAGGACTGATCCAGATGCTCGCCGCCGCCCGCGATCCCGGCTCCCGCGCCAAGGTTGCCGTACGCACGCGTGATCCCCGTATCGACCCGGTGGGTGCCTGTGTGGGTATGCGGGGCTCCCGCGTCCAGGCGGTGTCCAATGAGCTCAACGGCGAACGGGTCGATATCATCCTCTGGGACGACAATCCGGCCCAATATGTGATCAATGCCATGTCTCCGGCGGATGTGGTCTCCATCGTGATCGACGAGGAGACCCACAACATGGATGTGATCGTCAGGGAAGAGAATTTCGCCCAAGCCGTCGGTCGTGGCGGGCAGAACGTTCGCCTGGCTAGCCAGCTCACCGGCTGGGAGCTGAATCTGATGACCGAGGTGCAGTCGCAACAGAAGAACGAGGAAGAGTCGCAGCGTCTGGTCAATACCTTCATGGAGCAGCTTGGGGTGGATGAGGACATCGCCACCATCCTGGTGCAAGAGGGGTTCACCGCGGTAGACGAGGTCGCCTACGTTCCTGTGGCGGAGATGCTCGCGGTCGAGGAGTTCGATGAGGAGCTGGTGGCCGCTCTGCGGGACCGGGCGAAGGATGTGCTTCTGACCCGCGCGATTGCCCGGGAGGAGGACCTCGAATCCGCGCCAGCCCCCGAGCTGCTCAACCTCGAGGGCATGGATCGGCGTCTCGCCTATGCCATGGCGCAACGCGGGGTCAAGACGCTAGAGGACTTGGCCGATCAGTCCGTGGACGAGCTGATGGAGATCGAAGGCATGGATGAGGCACGGGCCGCCAAGCTCATCATGAAGGCCCGTGAACCCTGGTTTGCCGAGGCGGACAGGCGATA
>JAEHCY010000233.1 GCA_016880695.1 Chromatiaceae bacterium
AGGCCTAAAACCCTGGACCCGGCGGCCCCTGGCTACTTTGGTTGGCACCTTCTCCCGCATGGCGAGGGTCGTCCGCAGGTCCGGATCAGGGTGAGAGACGGCTCGGCTTCGCGGCATTGCATTGCGCCCTGGAACCTGGTCGCCTGTCGATGAGTACCCCGGGCCGTCCGGTTACTGACCGGACGGCCTTTCTTCGACATCTCCGGTGGCATCCATGCAGAAGCTGCTTCTGTTCATCGACAAAGTCAGCGCCTTCGCTGGCCATTTCTTTTCCTGGCTGATTATCGCGCTGACCTTACTCATCTCCTGGGAGGTGTTCTCCCGCTACATCCTCAACACCCCGCACGCCTGGGTGCTTGACGGCCAGATTATGCTCTACGGTGCGCTGTTCATGATGGCGGGCGCCTACACCCTGTCGCAGGGGGGACATGTTCGCGGGGACGTACTCTATGGGTTCTTTGCGCCGCGCACCCAGGCGGCAATCGATCTGATCCTTTATCTCGCGTTCTTCCTGCCCGGCATCTTCGCCATGGCCTACGCGGGCTGGATCTATGCCGGCGAGTCGCTGGCGATCCGCGAGCAGACCTTCAGCCCCGATCCGGTTCCCCTGTACCCGTTCAAGTTCATGATCCCGGTAGCCGCCTTCTTTCTTCTGCTGCAGGGCAGCGTGGAGATCGTGCGTTGTGCCCTTTGCCTGCGTGACGGTAACTGGCCATCGCGGGTGGAGGATGTGGAGGAGGTCGATGTCGACAAGCTCAAGGAGATGGTCCACGTGAAGGATGAGGACATCGAGCAATTGGACGAGTACGTCGTGAAACAGGAGGGCCGGTCATGAAGAAGGAGCTGCGCTTCGGCTTCGCCCTGATGGCCGTCATCCTGATCTACGTGGCGCTGACCACGCCCTGGGGCAATATGACCTCGGGGCATTACGGGCTGTTGATGCTGTCCCTGGTGGTGGTGGCGATCATGCTGGGCTTCCCGACGGCGTTTACGCTCATGGGTATGGGCGTGCTATTCGCCTGGATTGCCTACGGGGGAACGGGATCGGCCACCGCGCTGCGCCACACGCTGGATCTGACGGTGCAGCGTACCTATGGCGTCATGACCAACGACGTGTTGATTGCGATCCCGCTGTTCGTATTCATGGGTTACCTGGTCGAGCGCGCCAACCTCATCGAAAGGTTGTTCCGCAGCCTGCACCTGGCCCTGGCCTGGGTGCCGGGGTCGCTGGCCGTGGCCACTCTGGTCACCTGCGCCATCTTCGCCACGGCGACCGGCATCATCGGAGCGGTGGTGACGCTGATGGGTTTGCTCGCCCTTCCGGCGATGCTGCGCGCGGGCTACGACGTGAAGCTCTCGGCCGGCACCATCACTGCGGGTGGCTGTCTCGGCATCCTCATACCGCCATCGGTCATGCTGATTGTGTATGGCGCCACCGCCGGCGTCTCGGTCGTCAAGCTCTACGCGGGTGCGTTCTTCCCCGGCCTCATGCTGGCGCTCCTCTATATCGTCTACGTCGTCATCGTTGCCAAGATCAAGCCGGAGCTGGCCCCACCACTGCCCGAGAGTGAGCGCGCGGTGGCGGTCCCATCGTATAACGCAGCGATCGAAGCCGCCCACGGAAGGCTCGTGCTTCCGGCCCTGTTTCGTGCGTTGAGTAGCGGGCGCAGGTCTGGTGCATCTGCCCGTCTGGTCGCCGGTGAGCTCCTGACCACGCTGCTCCCGGCGCTGACCTTTTGCTTGATCATGGGGTTGGTGTGGCATGCGCTGACCAAGCCCAGCGCCAAGAGCGACCTCTCGGGATTGCAGGAAATGGGCATGGTCGGCAGCCCACAGGCGGCGGGTTCCGGTGTAAGCCTGTTGCAGTCCCCCGGCGTGCAGGAACCACCCAGCGCCCCCGGCATTCAAGAGCCGCCCGGTATCCAGGAGCCCCCGATGGCGGCGGGTGTTAAGGAACCGCCGGGTGGAGCCCTCGCGGAACCGCCGATCTCGGCCCTGGCAACGCCGCCGACACAACAGACTGGGCGCACTGCCCCCCAGCGCCTGCCAACTCCGACGGCGTTCTGGATCCTGCTGGCGATCGGTACCGCCGCCGTCGCCTTGATCTACGGTTGGATGACCTTCCCGCGGCTGGAGATTTTCCGGATGCTGCTGGGGTCGTTCTTCCCGCTCGCGGTGATGATCCTAGCCGTGCTCGGCACCATTGTGTTCGGGCTGGCGACCCCAACGGAGGCCGCGGCAATTGGCGCGCTCGGCGGCTTCGTCCTGGCGGCGGTGTATTTCCTGCTGGCAAAGCCGAGCGCCACGCAACGGCGGGTGCTACGGCTGTGGATACCGCTGTGGCTGGTGTTCGGCGCATCGATCCTCTGGTTCGCGCTCTACAAGCTCGCGGTGCTCGCCTCCGGGCCACCGCCCTGGCTTGGGATCCTGTCCATGTCGGCCTTCGGCGTTTGGGGCCTGCTTGCCGTCGCGCAGACGAACCTGTTGCCCACGCTGCGCGAATCGGCGTTCCTCACCGCACGGACCTCCGCCATGGTGTGCTGGCTGTTCGTCGGATCGAGCATCTTCTCGGCCGCGTTCGCCCTGCTCGGCGGGCAAGAGGTCATCGAAACCTGGGTGCTGTCGCTGGATCTGACGCCGACGCAGTTTCTCCTCCTTTCCCAGGTCATCATCTTTATCCTCGGCTGGCCCCTGGAGTGGACCGAGATCATCGTGATCTTCATGCCGATCTTCATTCCGCTGCTGGAGCACTACAACATCGATCCACTGTTCTTCGGCCTGCTGGTCGCACTGAATCTGCAGACCGCGTTCCTCTCGCCCCCGGTCGCCATGGCGGCTTTCTATCTCAAGGGGGTGGCGCCGCCGCACGTGACGCTGAACCAGATCTTTGCCGGGATGATGCCCTTCATGGTGATCCAGGTGATCGCCATGGCGCTGCTCTACCTCTGGCCGCAGATCGGCCTCTGGTTGCCGACGGTGATCTACCGTTAGAGCGCACAGCGAGGTATTCGTGAAACGAATCTTTGTCCCAACTCAGAATGGCACCGACTGGCAGCGCCTTCTCGGCAAGCCCAAGCTGCACTGGCAGAAAGGTCGCTCCGCCATGTCCACAGCGGCGTGTTGGGAGGATTCCGATCCACACCTTCCGGCTGAGGTACTCGCTGCGCTGGGAGCCGCAAATGATCCAGCCATTGCAGACCTTGAGTTGTTGGCTGCCATTCCTGAGTGGGAGGTGGCACTGCCAGGAGGCGAAACGGCATCTCACACCGATGTGCTTGCCCTGACTCGCAATTCCAAGAATTTGGTCGTCCTGGGCGTTGAGGCGAAGGTTGACGAAACATTTGGCCCAACGCTGGGAGAGAAAAAAGCCAGGGCGACTGGTGGTCAACTGGATCGTATCGCCTACCTTGAGTCCGAGCTAGGTCGCACAGTGCCTTTTCCGGATGCGGTTCGGTATCAGTTACTACATCGGTCGGTGTCCGCATTACTGACCGCTAGAGCGTTTCATGCGCCAGTTGCGGTATTGCTCGTTCACTCTTTCAGCCCGGCGTCAGCTTGGCGTGATGATTTCGCGGCTTTCTGCCAGGAGCTTGGTTGCAATTCTCTGAGCGCTGATCTCTTCGAAGTGCCTGGAATCAATGGCCCTCGCTTGATTCTCGGCTGGTGCAAGGGCAACGAGAAGTACCTTGAAACCGAGTTGCCAAGTGCGCTCTAACAAATCGCTGCAGCCGAGCAGAGTTGCTGCGTTCCTGGCGCTCTGGGCGCGCCTGTCCAGGCCGCTGGAGCCCCTGTGCAGGGGTGTGAAGCGGGAAACAACGCGGCGATGCGATCAGCCTCCAGGGTGTCCTATCTCGACACCCTTTCCACA